>JAXDMH010000344.1:0-7108 GCA_034666225.1 Myxococcales bacterium | reverse complement strand
GCTGGCGTGCGACTCGGCGAAGCCGCACAAAGGAATTCTCGGGCTCACGGAGAGGCTGAACGATCGCGTGCAGCGTGGCCTCTTCCGATCGGGAAAGCTCGCGCCCGAAGAGCCCGCCAGCGCGGTCACCCGCGAGGGCGAATTTCCCCTCTACAAAGTTGGTGACAACTACCCCGACGTGCCCGAGCGCTGGAGGCTGCGCGTGCACGGCCTCGTGGCAAAGCCGCTGGATCTCTCCCTTGCCGATCTGAAGCGGCTGCCGTCGACGCAGTTCCGGGTGCGGCACCACTGTGTCGAGGGATGGTCAGCGGTTGCCTCCTGGCACGGCGTGGGCGTCGCCGAGATTGCCCGGCTCTGTGGCGCCGACCCGCGGGCCAGGTTCGTCGAGTTCCGCAGCTTCGAGCGGGGCCAGCCCACCGAGGATGGTCCTGAGGTTCGCTACTATTCCAGCTGGGATCGCGAGAGCGCCGAGCATCCGCAGACCATTCTCGCCTATGGCCGCAACGGCGCCGCGATGACGTTGGAGGAGGGCGCGCCGCTCCGCCTCTATTCGGCGGTGAAGCTGGGCTACAAGATGGTGAAGTGGGTGGACGAGGTGGTGTTCCAACCCGTCCGCACGGGCGGGTACTGGGAAGATCTCGGCTACGAATGGTTCGCGGGCGTCTAAGGCGAAGAGTACGTCCTCTGCAGCGTTCCGCTCGGCCTCATCGGGGAATATCGCCCCGCTGTCCGCGTTCCTCTTCGTGAGCGCACACAACGGCGCATGGGAGGACTGCGATGAACCTGGAGTATCGAACGTGGCGACCGGCAGGCGCGCTGGTGATCTTCGGACTCTTCTCGACGCTCGTGAGCGTCGCGGGCTGCCTCGGCGAGCTGAGCCCCGAGGGCTCCGAGCCGACGGACGTCACGCGGAGCGCGCTCGACAACAACGACGTGCCCGACGGCACGGCCTGCTATCAAGACGTGCCGATGCGGAAGGGCGTGATGTCCTACGGCGTCTGCTGCTTCGACGACACGGACAAGGGCACTTCTGAGTGCGTCATCTGCGATGCCGCGCACCACTGCACGCCGGGTGGCGCGACGCCGGGCTGCCTCACAGGCTTGTGCAGCGAAGCCGCTGGATCGCTCAAGGACTCGCTGTCCACAGGCGGCAAGGTGATGTCTCCCCTGAAGGTGCCGATCTCGCGAACCGCGGCGTTCGCGCAATAGATACAGGCGCGCTTCTTCAAGGCGGAGGCGGCAGCGACTTCAAGAAGGGCCAGAAAGCGTTCCGGTATTCGGTGTTGCCCACGACGGTGTTCGTGTGCCCGCCGGGCAGAGGACACCAGACGACGGGATAGGCCGCCGGGCAGCCGGTGTACTTCACACACAGAGGGTACGCGGGGTCGTACACCTCGGTGGCGGTCCCTTTGCAGCCGTTGCGAACCAGGAGTGAATCGCGTTCGGGCGCCGAGCCAGAGCTGTCCAGATGAATGGGGTCGATCTGTGGCAACGGCCCGATCGGATTTCCGGTGGTGTCTCCGGTGTTCGCGGTTATGAGGGCAGCCATCGGCCCGGTGCACGTCCAGCGATGTTCGCGTTTGCCACCGTCGATGGCAACAAAGCCACGCAGCTGGTCGGCATCCCCGCACCCGAGCGTCATCGCTTCCCACGCACCGCTGCTGATGCCACCCATGGTCTCCCTGTCGAGATCCACGCAGAAGTGCGCTTCGAGATAGCTCAAGACGCCGCGCACGTAAGGCATCTCCGGACCGTTCACGCACAGCGGAATGTTGGCGGCGGTGCCGGCGCAGGCGATGCCCCCGTCGGAGAAGCAGGTTGCGTCGGCGGCCGCACCTCCGTCGCGCGTCAGGATGGCCAGCGACGCAATGATGGCGCCGGTTGTGCCAGGCGGGGTGAAACCGGCTGCTCCGGAACTGCACCCGCCCGCTCCCAGGTACAACGGATACGCCGTGTCCGATTGGTATCCGGCAGGCAACTGCACGCTGAACGTACGGCCGGTAAAATTCGTGCTTCCCACGACCGAAGTTCCCCCAGGCGCGAACTCAGGCGCAATGCAATCGCGCGGGCAATTGCCGGTCTTGGCGCTGCACCCTGTACAGACGGGAATGGTCACCTTTTGTTGACCCGTGAACCCGGTGGTGGACATCGCGCAACCGGGGCTCTTGCCGTGCCTGCGCATGAAGGTCGACCCCGTATCGCTGGACGATCCGTCGCCGACCTCGCCAGTCCCTGCCGGACCATCCATACCAGAGCCATCACCACCGATGCCGGCGCTACCGCCACCTGAGCCACCGACGCTCCCGCCGGAACCCGATTGACCGCCCCCGCCCGAGCCGCCGGACGGCGACGCATCGACGCCACCTCCGGTTCCCGTCGCCGGATTCGTTCCACCGGTGCCGCCGCCAGACACGCTGGAGCTCGCGCCGCAGCCGCCAGCTATCGCCGCGCCCACTAGCAAAAGAACGCTGCCGATCTTCGTGTGAGTCATGAAAACCCTCCCACTTCGAGTCCGAAAACAGACAATCGTCGATGTCCGGGGCGCTCGTCAATGGATTTACGTCGGCGCATTGGGCGTGCCGCGCGTATGGCGAACTTCTTCGCTGGTAAGGTCCACCATCGAGATCATTCGCAAGCTCAAGGTCGCCGGGGAACTTCTCCTCAGACGCGATAGAGGGGGAAGTTCTCCCCGCCACCGGCGAGACGACAGCCTGGAAAAACGGCGCGATTCGCTGGCACAGCGGCTGCAGAACCAGTCGACAAGCAAGCTGAGCACGGTGCCCAGCGAAAACTGAAGGAGGCTCGTCATGAACTTGAAACAACTGTCACTCGCGTCGATGCTGTCGTTGACCCTCGCAACGGGGGCAGCCGGGATGCTGGCTCGGTCCGCGGTGGCCGCGACCGATCCCGCACCCACTCCGACAATCATCACGACCAAGGACGTCGGCCTGGCAGCCAGCGTTCAGGCGACACTGGCCAGTGATCAGGATCTGTCCCACGACGACAACATCGCCGTGTCAGCCAAGGATGGCTGGGTGGTTCTGCTTGGCAGCGTCCGATCGGAATCCGAACGAAGCAGGGCCATCCAGGATGCGAAGAGCGTCCCCGGGGTCACGAAGGTGGATGACAGCATGACTGTCAACGAGGCCAGTTATTAAGTTGCAGCGACCTTGTCAGGCGCTGCGATTCAGCAAAGGCCCCCAAAAGGACGATCACGACCGACTCGACGACGATCCCCAGGTTGCGGCGCCGGGCGCGCTCGTGCATGGGCGCCAGTGACTCCGAAGCCTCGACCACATCGTGAACCGGCGGCTCGCCGATGAAGGCCCGGTAGACGAACAGGCGCGCGGAAGAATCCTTCCCCCGGATGATGCGCACGGGCTGGCCCTGTCGCAGCGCCGCCACCATTTCTTCGGTCAGATCGACCGCGCGCTTGTCGGCCGGCGGAACGTCCAGCGCCACCCAGCGGATCCGGAGCCGGTCGTCCAGGTTACGCCGCGCGATCAACCCTTCCGCCGCGGCCGGGCCGCTGGCACGCACGACCTGAGCCAGCGTGACGCTGAGACCGTAACCCAGAGTGGCGACGTCGTCCGCGATGCGCTGTTCGTAATCGCGGAGGTCATCGCGCACGGCTGCGTAGTCGCGCGCGACGACGATCAGCAACATCCCCAGCACCACCGCCAGAATCAGCTTGCGCGCCAGCGCATCGTCTCGCGGGCAGCATAGCCTCGACGGGGCGGTGTCCCGGGCGGGACCGTTCTGGCCGTGGAAAATTTCCTCACCAACGGCGAGCGGGGAGGATCTCCCCGTCCCCGAACACCGGGCAGCGGACAAACAGGGGCGACCGGCTGGCATGGCGGCTGCAAAACCAGGTGCCGAACGCACCACGAGAGGAGCCGCGATGTCCGAACAAGCGACCACGTCGACAGAGCCCAGGCCTGCTGGCCGCGTCCTGCTGGCCGAAGACGATGCCGCCATGCGGGCGTTGCTCGCGCGCCGGCTGTGTCGCGCCGGCTTCCAGGTCGTGGAAGCCTGCAACGGAGTCGAGGCGCTGGAGCTGTTGGCCTACGGATGGGCCGAGACGCCGCCCCACACCTTCGACGTCGTTGTCTCCGACCTGCGCATGCCGGGGTACGACGGTCTGAATATCGTGGCCACACTCCGGCAAGTCGCCGCAGACGTCCCGGTCATCCTGATCACTGCCTTCGGGACCATGGCGACGCACGTGACGGCGAAGCGACAGGGCGCTTATGCCATCCTGGACAAGCCGTTCGACCTTGATGACCTGATGAGTCTGGTAAATACGGCTGCGCGGGCGCGGGCGCGCTGGGCACTGCCCGCCCAGGGAACGCGAGAGGGCTGACGCCATGTGGATCGTCCGACTCGCCCTGCGCCGTCCTTACACGTTCGTGGTCGTCGGTCTGCTCGTGGTCCTCGGTGGAGTGTTCACGATTCTGAGCATGCCGACCGACATCCTGCCGGAGATCAACATTCCGGTCGTCGCCTCGGTGTGGACATACAGCGGCATGGCCGCGGACGATCTGGAAAAGCGAGTCACCAGCATCTACGAGCGGGCCCTGACCACCACGGTCAACGACATCGAACACATCGAGAGTCAGACGCTGCCCGGGATCGCGGTGGTGAAGGTCTTTTTCCATCCCAACGCCGACCTGGCCGGCGCAACGGCCGAGGTCTCCGCGGCCTCCCAGGTGTTGATCAAACAGCTGCCGCCCGGGATCACGCCGCCCCTCATCATCCGATACAGCGCGTCCAATGTGCCGGTGGTTCAGGTGTCGCTGTCCAGCGACACGATGTCCGAGCAGTCGGTGCTGGATCAGGCCACCAATTTCGTCCGGCCAGGGCTGGCCGTGGTGCAAGGCGCGCAGATGCCCCTTCCCTATGGCGGCAAGCAGCGCCTGATCATGGTCGATCTCGATCCGAAGAAACTGTATGGGTGGGGCCTGTCGCCGCGCGACGTGTCCAACGCCGTGAACGCGCAGAGCCTGATCTTGCCCACGGGAACGGCCAAGATGGGCGTGACCGAATACCCCATTCGCATCAACAGCAGTCCCGAACTGGTGGCGCAGTTCAACGATCTTCCCATCAAGCAGGTGCGCGGGGCCACCGTGACCATCAAGGACGTGGCCCACGTGCGCGACGGTTTTTCGCCGCAGACGAACCTGGTCCGCGCCGACGGCAAGAAGGGGGCTCTGCTGCCGATCCTGAAATCCAGCGGCGCATCGACGCTGACCGTCGTGGCGCGCATTCGTTCGCTTCTGCCGCGGGTGATCTCCACCCTGCCCGCCGACCTCAAACTCAACCTCCTGTTCGATCAGTCGGTCTTCGTCCGTGCCTCGATCATGGGCGTGGTCCGCGAGGCCGCGCTGGCCGCCGCGCTGACCGGCCTGATGATCCTGCTCTTTCTTGGCAGCTGGCGGTCGACGCTGATCGTGGTGACCTCGATCCCCCTGTCGGTCCTGACGTCGATCATCGTCCTTTACAGGCTGGGACAGACGTTGAACGGCATGACGCTGGGCGGGCTGGCTCTGGCGGTCGGCATCCTGGTCGACGACGCCACCGTCACCATCGAGAACGTGCACCGCAACATCGCCGAAAAGAAACCGCTGCTGCAGGCCATCCTGGATGGCGCCCAGCAGATCGCGGTCCCGGCGCTGGTTTCCACGTTGTGTATCTGCGTGGTGCTTCTGCCGGTGGCGTTCATCAACGGCGCGGCGCGCTCGCTGTTCACGCCCCTGGCGATGGCGGTGGTTCTGGCCATGGCGGCGTCGTATTTGCTGTCGCGCACGCTGGTCCCGACGATGATCCACATTCTGCTGGCGGGAGAGCGGCACGCCAGCTCCGCCACATCGGGCCCCTTCGCCCGGATCAGCCGGGCCTTTCAGCGGGGGTTCCAGCGATTGCAACAGGGATACGTCCGCTGGCTGGGCCGGGCCCTGCAGCACAGGCGCGCGGTCGTGCTCGGCTCGGTGGTGTTCGTCGCCGGATCGTTGCTGCTGGCGCCGTTTCTGGGACGGGACTTCTTCCCCACGGTCGACGCGGGACAGCTCCGCCTCCACGTGCGCGCGCCGGCCGGCACGCGCATCGAGGAAAGTGAGCGCTGGTTCACGCAGGTCGAGGATGTGATCCGGCAGGACCTCCCGGCATCCGAGATCGCCACCGTCCTGGACAACATCGGCACGCCCTCTAGCGGCATCAACCTGGTGCTCGGCGATCCGTCGATGATCTCGTCGGCCGACGGCGAGATCCTGGTGTCGCTTCGCACGCCGCACGCGCCGACGGCCGATTACGCGCGCAAGCTGCGGGCCGATCTGGCCCAGCGCTTTCCCACGTTGCAATTCTTCTTTCTGCCCGCCGACATCGCCAGCCAGGTACTCAACTTTGGGCTGTCGGCACCCATCGACGTGCAGCTGGCGGGCCCCCGGGCCAACCAGGCGCAAAATCTGGTCATCGCTCACCGCCTGCAAGACCGCATCGATCGCATTCCAGGCGCCGTCGACGTGCACCTGGGACAGGTGGTGGCGCGGCCCGAACTGCGCGTCACCGTCGACCGGACGCTGGCCCAGCAGGTCGGCCTCACCCAGCGCGACGTGGCCGGCGACATGCTGATCTCGCTCAGCTCCAGCAACCAGACGGCGCCGAACTTCTGGCTGGACGGACGGGCGGGCGTCGAATATCCGATCGCCGTCCAGACACCCCAGTACAGGATCGATTCCATACCGGCGCTGGAGCGCACACCGGTGATGCCGACCGGACCGAACGCCGCGCCCCAGCTTCTGGGCAACATGGCGACGGTGGCGCGCGGCTTTGGCGCCCTGAACCCCACGCACTATGACGTGATGCCGACCCTTGACGTGCTGGCCAACGTCGACGGCGCCGATCTTGGCAGCGTGGGCGGCGCCGTCCAGAGGGCCGTCGCCGACGAGACGCAAAAGCTGCCGCACGGGTCGACCCTGGTGGTCCGCGGCCAGATTCAGAGCATGCAGAGCTCGTTTCAGGGCCTGGCCGTGGGGATCGCGCTGGCCGTGTTGCTTGTCTATCTGTTGCTGGTCGTCAACTTTCAGTCGCTGGTCGACCCGCTGATCATCCT
>JAXDMH010000343.1:0-8508 GCA_034666225.1 Myxococcales bacterium | reverse complement strand
GCGGTTGTCGTTGGGCGGCGTGGTGTTCGGCATGGCGCAGACCGCCGTGAACCCACCGGCCGCCGCGGCGCGCGTGCCTGTGGCGATGTCTTCCTTGTATTCCTGGCCAGGCTCGCGCAGGTGGGTGTGCAGATCGATGAGGCCGGGCATCACCCAGCAGCCGCTGACGTCCAGGACCCGGGTGCCTTTGTCGACGCCGGCGCCACCCGCGATGCCGACGCCGATGCGCGCCACCACGCCGTCCTTCACCAGCACGTCGGCCGTGGAATCCAGATTACGGGCGGGATCGATCACCCGGCCGCCTCGCAGACAAAAATCCATTGCGCCGGGAACCTTGAATAGAAGTTCAGGAGCCGGCAGTCAACGCTTTTCGGCCCCCGTCAGTCGCCCCGTCACTCGCCACTGCCGGCCGCCGCCTCGCCGCCCGCCAGCAGGTACAGCACCGCCATCCGGATGGCCACGCCGCGCGCCACCTGATCCAGAATGACCGCGCGCGGCCCGTCAGCGACGGAGGGCTCCATCTCGACGCCCCGGTTGATGGGGCCGGGGTGCATGACGATGGCGTCGGGGTTGGCCAGCGCCAGCCGGCGGTCGTTGAGGCCGAAGTAACGCGAGTACTCGCGCGTGTTGGCAAACAGGCTGGTGCCCATCCGTTCCTTCTGGATCCGCAGCATCATCACCACGTCGGCGCCTTCCAGCGCCGGTTCCAGACGATCGTGGACGGTGACGCCCATCGCCTCCAGACCGATGGGCAGCAGCGTGCGCGGGCCGGCCACGCGCACGCGGGCCCCCAGCTTGATCAGCGCATGGATGTTCGAGCGGGCGACCCGGCTGTGGGTGATGTCGCCGCAGATGGCCACGTCCAGACCCGCCACCGTCCCCTTGTGGGCGCGGATGGTCGAACAGTCCAGCAGCGCCTGCGTGGGATGCTCGTGCGCGCCGTCGCCGGCATTCACCACGCCTGCCGAGACGCGGGTGGCCAGCATCGCGGCGGCGCCCGCCTGGGCGTGGCGGATGACCACCACATCGGGGGCCATGGCGTCCAGGTTGCGGGCCGTGTCTAACAGCGTCTCGCCCTTGACCGTCGACGACGCCGCGCCCGAGATGTTGATGGTGTCGGCGGACAGCCGCTTGCCGGCGATCTCGAACGAGGTGCGGGTGCGCGTCGACGGTTCCAGGAAAAGGTTGATCACCGTCTTGCCGCGCAAGGTGGGCACTTTCTTGATCGGGCGGGTGGCGATCTCCATGAACCGCTCGCCCAGATCCAGCACCATGTTGATGTCGGCGGCGGCCAGCGTTTCGATCCCCAGGAGGTGGCGGTGCGGAAACGTCGTCAACTGCGCCGCTCCCGCAGCACCACGCGGTCGGTCTCGCCGCGTTCCTTCAGCATCACGCGCACCGATTCGCCCGCCGTGGTCTGCAGCGCCACCCCCACGAAATCGGGCTGGATGGGCAGCTCGCGCATGCCGCGATCCACCAGCGCCACCAGCTTGACCGCGCGCGGCCGACCGTAATCGGCCAGCACATCCATGGCGGCGCGCACCGTGCGCCCGGTGAACAGGACGTCGTCGACCAGGATGATGGTGCGGCCGTCGATGCTCTCCGGCAGGTCGGTGGGTCCTATCTCTGGTTTGGGCAGGCCGCGAAACACGTCGTCGCGGTAAAGGCTGATGTCGACCGCGCCCAGCACCGGCGTCCCCTCCCCTTGCGCCGCCACCATCGACATCAGCCGGTGCGCCAGGTAGGCGCCGCCCGTGCGGATGCCGACGAAATACAGAGGGCGCTCTGCGCCGGACAGACGTTCCACCACCTCATAGGCGATGCGCCGCAAGGTCCGCGTCACGCCGGTCTCGTCCAAAATTTCGCGCCGCTCGACGAGGTCAGTGTCAGGAGGCGGCGGGCGAGGCGACATGGCTGCGGGTTCCGTCAGAGATAGTACCGAAGAAAAAGGTCGGTGAGGACTCCCCATGCGCTGGTGGGTCCCACCACGCCAATCGACCAGACACTGGCGTCGGGGGTGCTTTCATAACGGAATCCAAGGCCGGTGGCCATGCCAACCGACAGGGCCGGCACGCCGACAAAGCCGAAATGCAGCTCGCCTTCCAGGGTCGCCCGCAGATCGACGACGACCGTGGTGGTGGTCGATCCGCCGCCCGGCTTGAAGAAAAACACGCCCAGCTGGGGACTGGCCCCCACCGCCAGGTGCCGCCAGGTGCCAAGCAGCAGCGTCATCCCCAGCTGCGGCCCGCCCCCCACGTACGAATCCAGTGTGCGAACCCCTTCCTTGCCACCGCCCAGGGCCAGCGCCACGCCCACGTTGAAGGCGAGATCGCGGTTGATCCAGTGGCGCACGCCGATCAGGCCCAGGTCGACCGTGCAGGGCGCCGTCGCCGTGCTGGGGCAGCCGCGCGACGGTCGCAGCGTCAGCGGGTACGGCCCGGGCGACAGCCGGCGCGCCTCGATGCCCCAGTGGCCGACCACGGCGTCGTGATCGGACGGCGACGGTTCGGCGTCGGCAATTGGGACCGGGCCGGGGACGATCAGCGCGGTGGGCGCCGCGGCCGCGGCGGCCGACGCGCCTGAGGTACCAGCGGCCGCGGAAGCAGCCGCGGCCTCTGCGGCGGAGGGCGTGGTTGCCGGTGGTGCCGGGGCCGGTGGCGGTGGCGCTGGTTGCGGGGGACGTGGCGGTGTGGGCGCCGGCGCCGGCGCCTCGGGCGCGGCTGCCGCCGGAGCGGCGGCGTTCGACGTGCCCATCTGGGTCATCGGCGCCGCCTGCCCCGTCGACCCTTGGGCAGCCACGGTCAGGATCGCCGCCAACAGGACCGCGCCGACGCGCCGGACCGCCCTCATCGTGAACCCGGTTTTCAACTAGTGCCTCGTCGCAGGGATTTTGAAAGGTTCACCGACACGATTCTCCGGTCTAGGTTCAGTCCGAATTCTTTCCGGCCAGAACGGACCGGACCACGAGGCCCAGTCAACGCTCGACTTCCACCGCGGCATTGAAGGGCCTCGGGGGAGGACCGGAAGGCGCGGCGGTTGCGCTTCAGTCGGGAAGCAACCTCGCGATCCGCGCCTCGCGCGCACAGCCTTGCGGAAGAGCCCTTCCCTCGAAGCCGGGCGATCTCCGATCGTCGCGGATCGATCGTCCGAGCAGACTGACATTCTGCGGGCCGCGCCGTTCGGTCCTCGCAGAAGGCCGCGAGAGGCGTTGGCTGGGGGACGCCCGGCCGACCGCGGCCTTCTGCTGCGGTCCGATTCTTTGCGGACGAGAAAAGCCGGAGCTCATCTTCGAGAACCAACCGTTCAGTTTCTCTGTGGCGGTGCATCAGTTCCCTTTGTCGAAAAGACAGATGTTGGCTGGCGGGTCCAGGCTGCAGCGGTAGCCGTCAGCCGACCGGCTGCAGTCGGCGTTCGTGGTGCAGCGTTCGTAACAGCGAAACACCGGCGCGTCGGACGCCCGCTGCGCGCAGAGGCTGGTCGCCCCGGGGCAAGCGTCCAGGCCCGAGGCCACGCCCGGCTGGCAGCCTGACAACAGGCAAGCGCCCCCCGGGAAGCGCGGACCTCCTTCGCAGGTGGCGCCCAGCAGGCAGTCCGCATCCGTCAGGCATGCGGCCCCGATCAGCGCCGCCTTGGTGAAGCACAGGCCGGTGGCCAGATCGCAGCTGTCGCCGGTCTTTCGATCCAGGCAGGCCTGGTCACCGGCGCAGGCGTCGGCGACGGCGGGCACCAGCAGCGTCCGGCAATAGCCCAGGACGATGTCGTCCAGGGGATTTTGCGTGGTGCCGTTGTCCGACTGCGGTTCGCGCTGGCAGCGCTGATGCGGTCCACAGTCGCTGTTCTTCCAGCAGACGGCCGAACAGGCGGCGCGGCCGGTGGCGCCGGCAAAGCGAAACAGCGTGTCCAGACATTCACCGCTGCGGCATTCAGCGCCGCTGGCGCAGACGGCGCCCACCGCCTTGGCGCCGGCCGGCTTGCAGGTCTGCAGGGCCGTGCGCGGTCCCAGAATGCGACAGCCCTGACCGTCGGGGCATTCGCTCTCCGCCTTGCACAGGGTGGACGTGGCCAGCGCCGCGATCTTGCCGCGCGGCGTGCACATGCCGACCATGGCGTAGGACTGATTGGGCAGCGTCGCGGTTCTGTATTCCAGGCAGAACGCATCGCCCGGACAGTCGCTGTCCAGGCGGCACATCGTGCTGCAGAAGCTGGAGGCCGACGGCCCGGAGGTTCCCACCGCCGGGACGCACAGCGAATCATCGGCGCAGCGCTGGCCGGCCGCTGGATCTGACGAGCACGGCATTCCAAAACCCAGCGCGCCGGCCCGGGCCGACACACACGACAGATAGAAAGCGTCGCCGCCCGCCGTGGGCGACGTCGCCACGCACACCTTGCCGGCCGCGCAAGATTGACCGGGGCCGGATTCGGCGATCTCGCCGGTCTTCAGCGCCGCCACCGATTTCAAGATCCCGCCGCACGAATCGGCCGGGCACGGGCCACCACCGTCGGCCATGCCCACGCAGCCCGTCGCATCGGGCGGCGGCAGTTTGATGATGGTGTCGGCGGCAGCGTCGACCTCAGCGGTCGGATGGCTGCCCGCCCCCGCGTCCCGGCATCCGGACACTGTCGCCAGGGCCGACGCTAGCGCCGCCATCGCCACCGCTGTGACCAGCACTGAGCCCAGTCGCGGACTTGTCATGAGACTGGGATTATTCACGCATCGCCTTCCAAACGTCAAAAGTCGATCGGTCGTCTATGATGGGGCCATGCCGTCGCCGGGCACCCCTTCCAGCAGTCAGCAACCTCGCGTCGCGGCCATTCTCCTCATCGGCAACGAGCTTTTGTCGGGGAAGGTCGAGGACGAAAACGCCCGTTACCTGGTGCGCGAGCTGCGCGACCTGGGCGTCACCGTCGGCCGCATCGAGGTCATCCCCGACGTGGCCGCCGACATCACCGAATCAGTGCGGGCCCTGTCGCAGCGGTTCGACCTGGTGTTCTCATCGGGCGGCGTCGGCCCCACCCACGACGACCTGACCCTGCCCGCCGTCGCCGACGCCTTCGGCATGTCGATGAACCGCAACCCCGACCTGGAGGCCATGCTGCGGGCCAGCTTTGCCCAGCATCTGCACGAGCGCGACCTGCGCATGGCCGACGTCCCCAGCGGGGCGCGCCTGGAATACGGCCCGGGCGGCCGCACCGCCGCCTGGCCGGTGGTGGTGGTGCGCAACGTCTGGGTGCTGCCCGGCGTGCCGGCCATCTTTCGCCGCAAGTTCGAGCTGGTGCGCGAGCTGTTCCGCGGCCAGCCCATCTTCGGCCGCGCCGTTTATTCTCGCGCGAGCGAAGGACCGATCGCCGACGCGCTGGACGCGGTGGTGGCCGCCTTCCCGACGGTCGAGGTCGGCTCTTACCCGCACCTGGACGCCGTCGACTACCGCGTGAAGATCACCCTGGACGGCCGCGACCAGGCCGCCGTCGACGGCGCCGCCGCCGACCTGGTGGCGCGCCTGGGCGACGCCGTGGTGAGAACCGAATAAAGGAAGTGGTGGTAGAACCCCGCCCATGGCCGACGTCCCGCCGTCAGTAAAAGGCATGAACGACATCCTCGCCCCCGAGGTGTCGAAGTGGCATTTCCTCGAGGAGAAAGCGCGCAGCATTTTAGAATCGTTTTCCTACCGCGAGCTGCGCACGCCCGTCCTGGAATACACGCCGCTGTTCGTGCGCTCCGTCGGCGAGGTCACCGACGTCGTCGAGAAGCAGATGTACACGTTCGACGATCGCGACGGCCGCTCGGTCACGCTGCGCCCCGAGGGGACCGCCCCCGCCGTGCGCGCCTACGTCGAACGGGCCCAGTGGAACAAGGAGCCGGTCACCCGCTGGTACTACATCGGTCCGATGTTTCGCCACGAACGCGCCCAGCGCGGGCGCCTGCGCCAGTTCCACCAGGTGGGCGCCGAGCTGTTCGGCATCGCCGAGCCGTCCGCCGACGCCGAGCTGATCGCCATGCTGCACACCTTCCTGGTCGAACTGGGCCTGCCGGCCAGCGAGATCCAGCTCAGCCTGAACAGCCTGGGCGAACCTGGCGAGCGCGCGGCTTATCGCGATGCCCTGGTGGCGTACCTGACGGCGAACGAGGACAAACTGGACGAAGAATCGCGGCGGCGTTTGACGACGAACCCGCTGCGGGTCCTCGATTCGAAGAACCCCGAGGTGACGGCGCTGGTGGCCGGCGCGCCGGTGCTGCTGGATACGTTAGGCGACGAGTCCAAGCGCCGGTTTGAACGGGTGCAGGAGATCTTGAAATCGCTGGGCGTCGGCTTTGAAGTCGACCCGCGCCTGGTGCGCGGCCTCGACTACTACACCGGCACCGTCTTTGAATTCAAAACCAACGCCGGCGATCTGGGCGCCCAGAACACCGTGGGCGGCGGCGGCCGTTACGACGGCCTGGTCGAATCACTGGGCGGCCCGCGCGTGCCGGCGCTCGGTTTCGGCCTGGGCATCGAGCGAACGTTGCTGGCCCTGAAGGAACCCGCCGAGAGCTTCGAGCCGGCGCTGAGCGTCTTCGTGGCGCCGATGGACGCGGCAGCGCTGGCCTTCGCGCTGCCCATCGCGCACAAGCTGCGCCTCGGTGGAATTCGCGTGGAGATCGAGCACCGCCTGGGCAGCCTGAAGTCGCAACTGAAGCGAGCGGATCGATTGAAGGCGCGCCTGGCCATCATCGTCGGCGAGACCGAGGTGGCGGCCAAGAAGGTGCAACTGAAGGACTTCGGGACCGGCAAGCAGCACGAGGTAGCGGTCGACGAGATCGAGACGCGGGTCCGGGGTTTGCTGGACTGACGAGGACCTCTTCTTGATCTGTTGGGCGGTTACTTCGCCGGCGAGCGCGTCACTGTCACGGCGACCGCCAGTTCGTGCCAGAAGAACCCATCGGACAAAAAGGCCGTCACTGTGTAACGCCCGCCAGCGGTGAATGACCAGCGACCGATTGCCGCCGACCGCCACCCGATCTCCAGCGACTCCGACAGGCCGAAGCGATTGCTAATGATCTCGTCGGGAATAGTGATCCGTTGCCAGGTGACGCTGGTGTCCAGCCCGGCGAGGAGGTGACCCCACCAGAGGTGCTCGGCACCCAGCCCAAATCGAAGGAAGGTCATCGATGCGCCGTTGTCTCCCACGCCAAGAGCTGGTTCGACGAGCAGAGCGGTCCGCCAGCGCGTCGGCGCTTCACGACGGCCAATGGCCAGGCCGGCGCCAACGGCCCAGGCGCCCGAGAAGAATTGGCGGGTGTCTCCCAGCGGAACTGCCGCTGCGAGGATCAGGCGCGGTTCGAACTGCCAGGGGGTGAGAACTGTGGACGAGGCCGAGGTCGGCGCATTGGTTCCGGGCTGGTCGGCGCGGGTCGTGCCACTGACCATTGCCACCAGCGTCGCAAGCGTTGCTGCCGCTGTTCGCAGGGTCACGGCAACCGCAAGATAGCGCCCATGCTGTGGCGGCCGCCGTAAGGACTGAAAGGGTTGGCCTGGCCCCCGGTCAGGTGGATGAGCAGGACACCCCCGGGCGGCGGCGACACGGTGGCCTCCGTTACGATGTCGGAATCCACCACATCGGAACACTGATCGCAGGCCGCACAGCTAGCGGCCGAGGTGTCGTCGCTAACCGTGGCCAGCACGCGGGGGCCGTCGGTCTGCACCGCGAACCACGTGCCCTGAGGCGTCAGGTCCGCCGTCATCCACAGCGCCAAGGGACGCGAGCCCGCTTTGATCGGTGCCGCCAGAGCGGCCTGGCAGCTCCAGTCGTGCATCGGCCGCTGGGTGCGGTGCCCCGTCAGGATTGAACCATCGGTACCGGGGATCGTAGCGACGCGGTAATGGCCGGCGCTGACGCGGGCCACGGTGAGCGCCGGTCCACCGGACGAACCCTCCGATCTAGGCGCGTCGAGGGCGTTCGTACACGACGCCGGGTAAGCGAATGGTCCGGTGTCACTCGCCAATTCCAGACGACTCTGTTCACCGATCTCCATCGTTCGATAGTCCTGGCCGGCGACGAAGGACCACGGCGAACCGTCGGCGGATGCCTCAGCGGCGGTGCATGCGCACGCCGATCCGGCATAGCCGTCGTCCGCCAGTTCTTGAGCAACGTCGACCAGGCGACGGCCCGCCGCCTTCTCGAAGTGCAGCGCGAAAAGAGAAGCGTCCGTGGACCGCAATGTCGTCCGATAGAACTCGACGAAACGCTGAATCCCCCAGTTCTGAACCATCCACGCCACCAACCGCTGGCCAAATCCGTACAGTTTCAGATCGTCCTCGTCGGTCTGCGGCTCGACCGCCGCCGGCCAGGCACTGGGAGGCCAGAACGAGTACGCCAACTGGGTCTTCAGACAGGCAGCGTGCTGGGCCAGGCCTTCACCGAGCACGAATGCCGGCTGACTCACGTCCGCCATGAAGGCGTGGACGAGTTCGTGTTCCTGAAAGGCCGCGGTGGTGAAGATCGAACGGCCGAGGGTGCAGTCTCGACCGG
>JAXDMH010000342.1:0-8342 GCA_034666225.1 Myxococcales bacterium | reverse complement strand
CGCACCGGCTCGTCAGCTTCCCCGTTCCGCATCCGGCGCAGCTTATCAGGCAGGCCGATCAGCGATGCGCCAAAAAAAAAACGGCCGCCCCCGAAGGAGCGGCCGTCGCTTTTTCTTACGCTCCCCGGCGCCGAGAGGCGTCGGGGAAAGCCCTTATGTTTGGTTCAGGAAGACGATGATCTTCCGCATCTCCTCGGCGGTGAAGCCGATGTTGAAGCGCTGATTGTAGAAGTTCAGGACGTCCTGCAGCGTGTTGGCCTGGCCGTTGTGGAAGTACGGCGCGCGATTGCCCAGGGTGCGCAGCTGCGGCACCTTGAACTTGCCGATGTCGGCGAACTTCCCGGTGCGCAGACCCAGGCCCGGGTCGGTGGTCGTGACGGTGTTGTTGGTGCCGTTCTGCTTGAACGTGTACTGCGGGAACTCCGCGGCGAACGGATTGGTGGCCACGGCGGAGACGCCGGTATTGAAGAAGCGCGGCAACGAGTGGTTGCCCACGTCCGGCGTGTTGTGGCAGGTGGTGCAGGTTCCCATGACGACGGCCTGGCCCAGAACGTCATTCAGGCCGGGGACGTTACTCATGGCGAAGGGCTTGGTGTAGAACAGATTCTCACCGTCGCCGATCTCGCCGCGGTTCTTGTTGACGATCGGGCTGACCGTCACGCCGTTGACCTTCGGGGCAACACCCAGGGTGGCCGACTCCCACGGCTCGAAGACGATGAACGACACGTTGTTGAATCCGGCCTTGAACGGATCGTTGATGCCCGGGGTGAACGCCGGGAAGTCCTCGTTCCCCATCGTGAGCACGTTGAACAGGGCCTTGCCGCCGCCGTGGGCGGCTTTGCACGCACCGGGATCGTCGGGGCTGGCCGATGTCGTGCAACCAAGCACGTTCAACGAGTTGACGGCGGGGTTGCCGACGTTGCTCTTGATCTGGCCGGCGAACAGGTTCAGCTGGAAGTCGGCGATGGCCGACCGCTGCGCATCCGTGATCGGCGTGGCCTTCTGGGCATGACCCTGGGTGGCGTCGTTGGCCTGGTTCTTCAGGGCGTCACGAATGGCCGGGCGACCCTCGCTCTCGCGACCGTCCCACATCGCCAGCGTGTTGAAGGCCACGTTCACCGACGGCAGCGGCCGGCGGAAGAGCGAGAACTCCTTGGTGCTGGCGAAACCGTACGGGTCCTTGATCACCGTCGCCGTGAAGTCAGCGCCGGCCGGCAACCCGATGCCGACCCGGATGTTGCCGTGGTTCAGCAGCATGCTGAACGACTTTTGCCTGGCGGCCAGGGTCGAGGTGTCAGCGAAGACGCCGGTGGGCGCATTGGACCCGTCGTTGGTGCGGAACAGCGGATCAGTGCCCTGGGTGTTGCTGAAGATGCTCTTGATGGCCGCGGTGTTGATGCCCAAACCGTCGCGCAGCAAGTGGCAGGTGTTGCAGGTACGGCCATTGACCCCCAGGTTCTGAAAGAACGGGTTGTTGCGGTCGATGTTGCCGGTGCTTGAGAACACCTCCAGGGTTCCAAAGTTGTTGGTGTCGTTCTCGATGGAGAGTTCCGAGTTCTGACCCTCCACTCCTGTCCCTTGGTCGATCTCGCCGCAGGCGCCTAGCGCCAGGGCCGAGGAGGCTACCAATCCGACCAGCAGCCTGTGTTTCGGAAGAATCCCTGAAGTTCGAACGTCTTTTTGATTTCTCACGGTGAACCTTTCTGCAACACGGCGGTTGCCAATCGACTGCCCCCCTCCGCCGCTCCCGATTTTGGTTCGCCACACCTACGCAACATACGTGCCCGCACATTTCGGGAGGTATCACGTCGAATTTCCGGAGACTTGCGCCGACGGCGCCCTCCGGCCGGGGTCTCGCCCCCCTTGCATCGGCACAAGGGAAAGTGTGATCGGCTCGCGCGGAAAGCGTTCTTGCTTACGCTTGATTGGTTATTGAATTAAGTTCAATGACCAATAAATTTCTGTGACCGACGATGAATTTTTGCGGCGGGTCCGCCCAAACCAGTGGGCGCCGGGAACATTGCCGCCGCAGAGATCGTCCTCTGTCAGCGCCCGCGCAGTTGCTTGGCCACTTCGACGACGCGCTCGGCGGTCATGCCCAGCTCTTTCATCACCACGGCGCCGGGGGCCGACAGGCCAAAGCGGTTGATCCCGATCGTCGCGCCGTCCAGCCCGACGTAAGGCGCCCAGGTCGACGGCACGGTGGCTTCGATCGCCACGCGCCGGCGGCAGGCGCCAGGCAGGATGGATTCGCGATAGTCGGCGGGCTGGCGATCGAAACGGGCAAAACAGGGCATGCTGACCACGCGCGTGCCCGGCCCCAGGGTCTCGGCGGCGGCCAGCGCGTGTTGCAACTCGCTGCCGGCCGACAACAGGATCAAATCCAGCGCGGCTGTCTCCTTCTTGGCGACGTAGCCGCCCTTCAGAGGCCCCTCGCGGCGCGCCTTGACGGGGATGTCTTTCAGCAGCGGCACGTTCTGTCGGGTCAGCGCCAGCAGCGTCGGTCCGCCCGTTCGCTCCAGCGCGGCGATGAACGCGCCGGCGGTCTCTTCCGGATCGGCCGGGCGAATGACGTCCAGGTTGGGGATCAGGCGCAGGCCGGGGATGGTCTCGACCGGCTCGTGCGTGGGACCGTCCTCGCCGACGCCGACGCTGTCATGGGTGAAGACATAGATGACCGGCAGATGGCTGAGCGCCGCCAGACGGATGGCCGCCCGGCAATAGTCGGCGAACACCAGGAACGTGGCGCCGCTGGCCCGGAACACGCCGTGCGCGGCGATGCCGTTCAGGATGGAACACATGCCGTGCTCCCGGATGCCGAAGCGGATGTTGCGCCCGCTGCGGTGGGCGGCGTTGAAATCGTCGTTGCCGGTCTTCAGATCGCCGATGTAGTTCAAGGTCGATCCGTACAGGTCGGCGCTGCCGCCGATCAGGAGCGGCATTTTTTCGGCCAGCGGCTGCAGCACGTCCTGCCCGGCCTTGCGGGTGGCGACCTTGGTATCGGCGGCAAACTCGGGGATGGCGGCGTTCAGCGCCGCGGTGTCGACAGGGGTGTGCGCTGTGTCCAGCTGCTGCGCCAGGGCCGGGTTCTTGGCCTTCCAGGCCGCATAGATCTTGGTCCAGGCGTCATAGACCTGATCCTGCATTTTGCTCCGTTCGTCGAAGAAGGCGCGCACCTCGGGCGCCACATAATAAGGAGCGTCGGGCAGCCCCAAGGCCTTGCGGGCGGCAGCCGCGAACTTGGCGCCCGCTTCTCCGTGGGCCTTCTGGGTGCCGGCCACCTCGGGGATGCCTTTGCCGATCAGCGTCTTGGCGATGATCAACTGCGGCTTGCCGCTGCCGGCGATCTTGGCGCGTTCGAAGGCCGCCGCGAACACGTCCATCTCGTGCCCCTCGATGGTCTGCACGTCGAAGCCGATGGCCTCGAATCGTTTCGCCGCGTCCTCGCTCTGGGTCTCTTTCGCCATCGCGTCCAGGGTGACGGCGTTGGCGTCGTAGATGAGGATCAGGTTGTCCAGCTTTTGATGGCCGGCGAAGGCGACCGCCTCCATGGCCACGCCTTCCTGCATGCAGCCGTCACCGGCCAGGCAGACGATGTGGTGGTTGAAGATGGTGTGCTCGGCGGTGTTGAATCGCGCCTCGGCCATCTTGGCGGCGGTGGCCATCCCGACGGCGTTGGCGACCCCCTGGCCCAGCGGACCGGTGGTGGTCTCGACGCCGTTCGGCGCGTGGCCAAGCTCGGGGTGACCAGGCGTCTTCGAATTGAGCTGCCGGAAGCGCTTGATCTCGTCCAGCGTCATCTCCGAATATCCCGCCAGGTGCAGCCACGCGTACAGGAACATCGAGCCGTGGCCGGCCGACAGCACGAACCGGTCGCGGTTGATCCACTCGGGGTGATGCGGGCAGTGGGTCAGCGCATGGCCATACAGAACGGCGCCAATCTCTGCGCAGCCCAGGGGCAAACCCAGGTGGCCGCTTTGGCTGGCGTGGACGGCGTCGATGGCCAGACCGCGCGCCATGGTGGCCGCGGTGGCGAGAATGTCTTTCGGCAGCGTGTTCATGATTATGCGCGGCAGAATGTCACAAAACGGCGCACCGATCGACTGGTCCAGCAGCCCGCGCGCGCAGAAAGGAGACGAACCGCGCTAGCGCAGAGGAGGCCGGCGCTGGCGTTCGCCCAGATGAAGGAAGCCCGGGCTGATGCGCGCCACGACCGCCTCACACAGTCGAAAGAACTGCAATCGATACAAGACCGGATTCATCCAGCCGACGGTGATGCAGTAATACTTGTCGTGGGGGGCGGCGTGGTGGATGGCGTGGTGCTGGGGCGACAGGATCAATCCCCAGCGCTGCAGATAGCCCACGACGCGCGGCACGCTGTCTGCGTGGGCCCACTTGTGAAACTGGTTCGTGCAGAAGACGAACCAGGTGCAAAACCCCATGGCCAGTGACAGATAAAAAGTCGTTCCCGCCGTCTTTGGCATGGTGAACACCAGCAGCAGAACCACCGGCACGGCGACGATACAGTTGTTGCCGTTGGTCTCGACGAAGTCGTGGCGGGTGATGCCCTTCTGGTCGGTGTGGTGCTCGCGGAAGGGGCGCACAAAGTTGGGACCGAACACGGGCGTCATCTCGTCGCCCAGCGTGTCGCCTGCCCAGTGCGTGAAGCCGGAGATAAAATCAGCCGCCAGATAACCGGCCAGCGCGGTCAATCCGACCCAGGTCAGCTCCCACCAGCCCTCGATGGTTTGGGCAGCGCGCACGCCCAGGCAGGTGATCCCGGCCAGGAACACGCCGATGCTGCTCACCTCAAGAACTCTGTGGCCTCGTCCGTACCCGCTCGATTCCATGACCTCGTATACGTTTTAACACGGACGCCAGATCACCGGATCGGGACGGCGCGCTTGACCTACAAAAGTACCTTGACACCGACGACTATGCCAACAGTGTAGTGGGGTCCGTGAACCGGACAGGAAAGGATCGGCAGCCAGCGCCATGACACCCATCGTCTCAGTCAAAGATGCGGTCAAGAACTATAACCTGGGCAAGGTGGTCGTCCCCGCCTTGCGCGGCGTGACGTTGGACGTGGTATCGGGGGACTTCATCTCCATCGCCGGACCGTCGGGCAGCGGCAAGACCACGCTTTTGAACCTTATTGGCTGCGTGGACACGCCCACGTCCGGCAGCGTCGAGGTGGCGGGCCAGGACACCCGGGGCCTGTCCGAACGCGAGCTGACGCGCCTGCGCCTGAACACCATCGGGTTCATCTTCCAGAGCTTCAACCTGGTCTCGGTGCTGAGCGTCCTTCAGAACGTCGAGTTGCCGCTGTTGCTGCAGCGCACTTTGAGCGCGGGCGAGCGCAAGCAGCGGGTTTTAGGCCTGCTGGATCGGGTCGGCATTCGTGAATACGCCACCCACCGCCCCAGCGAGCTATCGGGCGGCCAGCGCCAGCGGGTGGCCATCGCCCGCGCCCTGGTCACCAAGCCCCAGCTGGTGCTGGCCGACGAACCGACCGCCAATCTGGACTCGGTCACCGGGCAGCACATTTTGGACCTGATGCGAGAGCTGAACCGCAGCGAGCACACCACGTTCATCTTCTCTACCCACGACCAGAAGGTGATGTCGTACGCCAACTCCGTGGTGCGGCTGGCTGACGGCAAGCTGGTGGATCGGGTCACCCCCAAGGAGGCCGGCGTCTCGTTCGCCGTCGTTCCGTCATGAGCGGGCGCATGGAGACCGTGCGGGTGGTGGCGCTGATCGCCTTCCGCAACCTGTTCGCCAGCCGCCTGAAGACGGTCATCGTCGGCGGCATCATTTTCTTCGGGGCGTTGATTGTCGTCGTCGGCAATTCGCTGCTGGACAGCGTGGACGCGTCGATGAGCCGCAGCGTGATCGGCAGCGTGGCCGGCCACATTCAGGTCTACAACGGAAAATCCAAGGATCCGCTGGAGGTCATGGGCAGCATGTCCATGGGCGATCCGGACATCAGCCAGCTGGACGATTTTGCCAAGGTGCGCGAGTCATTGCTGAAGGTGCCCAACGTCAAGGCGGTGGTGCCGATGGGGATCAGCGGCGCCCTGGTCACGTCGGGGAACACCATCGATCTGGCGCTGGAGAAACTGCGCGGCCTGGTCAAGAAGCGCGACGCCGCCAAGGACGAGGCCGAGCGCACCCGTGCCGCCGCGCTGGTGGCGGCGGAGAAGGGGCACGTTCGCCAGATCCTGTCGGTGCTGCAGGGCGATCTGAAGAACACCACGGTGCTGCTGGACGAAAAGGCCGTCGACAAGGACGACGTGGCGGCCATCAACCGCGCCGCCTCCGACGCCTTCTGGGCCGAGTTCGATCAGAAGCCGCTCGACGCCCTGGAGTTTCTGGAGAACCGCATCGCCCCGCTGGCCGCCGATTCGGATCTGCTGTTCTTGCGCTATGTCGGCACCGACGTGCAGACGTTCGAAAAATCATTCGACCGCATGAAGATCGTCGACGGGCAAACCATCCCACCCGGCAAGCGCGGCTTTCTGTTCTCCAAGTTCGTCTACGAAGACCAGCTGAAGCTGAAGAGCGCGCGCCGGCTGGACTTGATCAAGGAAGGCATGGAGGCGCGCGGCGAGACCATCGCCAAGAATCTGGATCTGCAGCGCATGGTGCGCGAGAACAAGGCGCAGGTGCGCGAGGTGCTGTTGCAGCTGGACGCGCCCAAGACGGCCGAGTTTCGGGGCAAGCTGCAAAAGTTCCTGGGGGCGACCGAGACGGATGTGTCGGCCCTGCTGGCCAGTTTCTTTGCCACCGACGACGTCAACTTTGCCCCGCGCTATGACTTCTTTTACAAGGAGCTGGCGCCAGCGCTGGAGCTGTACCGGGTGCGCATCGGCGACGTGCTGACCATCAAGGCCTTCACCCGCAGCGGGTATGTCCAGTCGGTGAACGTGCCGGTCTACGGAACCTTCCAGTTTCAGGGCCTGGAGAAATCGACGCTGGCCGGCGGCCTGAACATTATGGATCTGGTCTCGTTCCGTGATCTTTACGGGTTTCTGACCGGCGAGCGTCTGGCCGAGATCAACGCCCTGCGGGCCACCTCGGGGGCAAAGGACATCAGCCGCGAGAACGCCGAGGCCGAGCTGTTCGGCAGCAAGCCCGTCGACGACACCGCGGCCGCCAAGGCCACTGCCGGCAAGGGCAAGGGAACGACCAAGGGGACGACGGAGAAGGCAGGTCCTCGGCACATCACCGCCACGGCCACGCCCGGCGTCCTTCCCCCCGGCGGCAGCGACCTGGGCGGTCCGCTGACGGACAAACTGCGTCGCGACGAGGCGCGCGGGCGCGTCTTTGACAGCGCCGAGGTCAGGCAGGGCGTGGTGCTGAACGCGGCGGTGATCTTGAAGGACCCCAAGAAGATCCCCCAGACGATGGTGGCCATCGAGGCGCAGGGGAAGGCGGACGGCCTGCCCTTGAAGGCCATCTCCTGGCAAAAAGCGTCGGGGATCGTCGGTCAGTTCATCTTCATGGCCCGCGCCGTTCTGTACGTGGCCATCCTGATCATCTTCATGATCGCGCTGGTCATCATCAACAACGCGCTGGTCATGGCCACGCTGGAACGGGTGAAAGAGATCGGCACGCTGCGGGCCATCGGGGCCCAGCGGCGGTTCATCCTGGGGATGCTGGTGATCGAGGCGCTGGTGGTCGGCCTCATCTTCGGCGGGGCCGGCGCCGTGGTGGGGGCGGGCGTGGTGAAGATCGTGGGGCGCATCGGAATCCCGGCCACCTCGGACATCTGGTTCTTCTTCTTCTCGGGGCCGCGCCTGCATCCGTTCCTGGGAACCAGCAACATCGTGTTCGCCTTCTTGCTGGTGCTCCTGGTCAGCGCCTTCTCCAGTTTTTACCCGGCGTGGCTGGCCATGCGGGTCACGCCCCGCCAGGCCATGGCGGAAGACGAATAGAGTAGACGAATAGAGTAGACGAACAGGACGAACAGGAGATCCCATGTCGAAGCTTTTCGTCGATCTGATCATCGCCGTGCGCAGCCTGCTGATGCACAAGCGGCGCACGATCTTTCTGGGGGCCGCCATCGGCTCGGTCACCGCGCTTTTGATCATGCTGGTCGGTCTGTCGACCGGCATTCGCGAAACCATGATCGACACCGCCACCACGCTGTCGACGGGGCACCTCAACGTGGGCGGCTTCTTCAAGGTCACCGCCGGCCAGGCGGCGCCCGTGGTCACCGAGTACCCGAAGGTGCTGGAGGTGGTGAAACGTGCCGTGCCCGAGATGGAGTTCGCGGTCCAGCGCGGCCGCGGCTGGGCCAAGGCGGTGTCCGACACCGGCTCGCAGCAACTGGGCATCAG
>JAXDMH010000341.1:0-3182 GCA_034666225.1 Myxococcales bacterium | reverse complement strand
GAACGCCGGCCGCCTTCGCGGAATTTGCCGGGCGGGCCGGCGCGGCCTTTGGCGATCTGGTCGATCTGTGGTGCACCATCAACGAGCCCAATGTCTTTGTGACCAAGGGCTATCTCAGCGCGGAATGGCCGCCCGGCGTCGCCGACCCGCGCCGCGCCGTCGCCGTGATGCGCGCCCTCGTCATCGGGCATGCCCTGGCCACCGCCCAGCTGCGGGCGCGCGATCGCCTCGACGCCGACGGCGACGGCCGGGCCACCAGTGTCGGCATCGCCCAGAACCTGCGCGTGTTCCAGCCCGCTTCGCGCCACCCGGTCGACGGCATCGTGGCCAGCGCGGCGTCGTCGTTCTACAACGACTCGTTCATCGACGCGGTGGCCACCGGGCGCATTCGCATCTCCATTCCCACGGTGGTGTCGATCAACGAGTCATACCCAGCGGCCCGCGGCACCTTTGACTATCTGGGCGTGAACTATTACACGCGCGAAAGGGTCATCGGCCACCTGGGCCGCAAGGACGTCTATCGGCGCGCCCCGCCCGACGGCAGCCGCCCGGTCAGCGACATGGGCTGGGAGATCTACCCCGAAGGATTGACCCAGCTCTTGCTTCACTATGCCGCCTACGAATGGCCGCTGCTGGTCACCGAAAATGGTCTGGCCGATGCGCGCGGCGATCGACGCCCCGATTTTCTGCGCGCCCACATCTACGCGCTTGATCGGGCGCGGGCCGGCGGCGCCGACGTCACCGGATATATTTTCTGGTCTCTGATCGACAACTTTGAATGGTCGTACGGCTATGAAGGGCGCTTCGGCCTTTTCACCATCGACTTCGCCGGTGATCCAGCGCTGACTCGCCGCCCGACGGCCGCGGTGGCCACCTTTCAGGAGGCAGCCCGGGCGCTAGGACTGCGGCCGTGAAGGCGCATCCAGAGCCTGGCGCACCTGCTTTTCCAGCTCGACGGGCGTGAACGGCTTGGCGATGAAGGGGATGCCGCTGACGGCCGGGCGATCGCTGTACCCGGACATGATCATCAGGCGCAGCTCGGGACGCAGCACCATCACCCGTCGCAGAAGCTCGGGCCCGCTCATCACCGGCATCACCGCGTCGGTCAGCAGGAGATCGATGCCCAGGTCGGCGCGCTGGCACAGCTCCAGGGCCTCGGCGCCGTTGCGGGCCAGCAGCACGTGGTAACCGGCCGCCTCGAGAATTCGGCGGACCAGATTTCGAACGGCGTCTTCGTCCTCGCACAGCAGGATGGTGGTGATGTCGCCGCGGGCGCTGACCACCGGCGGCGGCGCGCCGGCCACGACCGGCGGGCGATCGACGCGCGGCAAGAAGACTTCAAAACGCGTCCCTTCACCGAGAGCCGTGGTGAAGTGAACGATCCCCCCGCTCTGGGTGACGATGCCATAGACGGTGGACAGTCCCAGGCCGGTCCCCTTGCCGGTTCTCTTGGTGGTGAAGAACGGCTCGAAGACGTGGGCACGCACCTCGTCGCTCATCCCGGTGCCGCTGTCTTGAACGACCAGACGCACAAATGATCCGGGACGCGCTTCGCTGCCCGGCGGGATACGCCCCTCGTCCAGGTCGGCCACCGTGGTCTCGATGCGCAGGAGGCCGCCGTCCAGCATGGCCTCGCGCGCGTTCATCACCAGGTTCAGGATCATCTGTTCGATCTGGCCGGGGTCGGCTTTGATCTGACCGACGTCGGGGGAAAGGCCCAGCGACAGCTCGATCGGCTCGCCGATGAGGCCACGCAGAAGGCCCTCCATGTTGGAGAGCACGTCGTTGGGATTCAAGATACGCGGCGACAGCACCTGGCGCCGACTGAACGCCAGCAGCTGGCGGACCAGACCCACCGCCCGGTCGGCGGCCTTCTTGATCTCGCGCAGGTTGTCGGCCAGATCCTCGGACGGCACCGAGATCAGCGACAGCTCGGTGAACCCCAGAACGACGCTGAGCAGGTTGTTGAAGTCGTGGGCGATCCCACCGGCCAGGCGGCCCACGGCGTCCATCTTCTGGGCGTGGCGCAGCTGTTCTTCCAGCCGGCGGCGTTCGTTGTCCACCCGTTTCATGTCGGTGAGGTCGCGAATGAAACCGACGTACCGGACCGGCCCCTCGCTCAGGCGCACCAACGTCAGCTCGACCGGAAAGCGGGTGCCGTCCGCGCGCACCGCCATCAATTCCTGGCGGGGCAACAGAACGCCGAACTGTCCAGTGGCTTCCCAGCGCGAAAGATTGGCCAGCTGGCGATCGCGGCTCTCCGGCGAAACCACCACGTCCAGGACAGGCTTGCCCATCACGTCGGCGGCCGCATGGCCGTACATTTTTTCGGCGGCCGGATTGAAATCCATGATGCGCGCCTCGACGTCGATGGTGACGATCCCGTCCAGCGCCGATGCGATCACCGCGCTTAGATAGGCGCGGCTGGCGCGCAGGGCGTCTTCCGCCGGCTGGGCATCGGACAGCTTCGCCGGCTCGGCGGGGCGCTCGCCCTCCTTTGACCCCATCGTCATTCAGCATAACGAAGGTCGTTCCCAGGCGCAGCAGCTATTGGCTATCTGGCAACAGGCTATTGAAAGCGGACCTGGACCGCCAAACCGACGCCGAACGTGCGGGCGCCGGCGTCGGCCCCGATGTCCGGAAACAGCAGCCAGGTGCGCAGATCCACGGCGCTGGTCGCCGAATAACCAAGGGCGAACCCCAGCGGATATTGGTTGAAGGCGCCGCCGCTCTGGGCGGTGCGCACGCCCAGCTGCGGTCCGAACCAGACCCGATCGGCCTGGATCCAGATGTCGACCGGAATGCTGATCGCCGTGCGTTGCGGTTCGAACAGCACCGGGATGTAGATGCCGGTGTCGACGCGAATCACGCCAAAGCGAAACATCAGCGGCACGCCAAACAGAAAACCGAGGCGCGTGTTCCTTTCGATGGGCAAATAGACGCGAAACTCCAGACCCAGCTGGGCGCCGGCGCCGCGCGCCGCCAGCCAGCGCAGGTGCAGCTCGGGGTTGGCCAAACTTTCGGTGCCGGTGCCGTAGGTCTCGGTGTCCCAGGTGCGGCCGTACTGATCGGCGCGCATGCCGCGACCTTCGGTTTCGAAACGAATGCCGGTGCGCACGCCCAGCTCCACCGACGAGGTCAGCCCGCCGGCCAGGGCCAGGTTGAGGCCAAGGCCAGTCACC
>JAXDMH010000340.1:0-10336 GCA_034666225.1 Myxococcales bacterium | reverse complement strand
ACGTCGAGGTGCAGGTGCTGGGCGACGGCAGCCGGGCCATCTCCCTGGGCGAGCGCGAGTGTTCCATCCAGCGCCGCCACCAGAAGCTGGTCGAAGAGGCGCCGTCGGTGGCGCTGGACGACGCGCGCCGCGCCGACCTTCTGGGCGTGGCCCGCAAGGCCACCGAAGCCATCGGCTACAAGACCGTCGGCACCCTGGAATTTCTCCTGGACGAGGACAAGCGGTTTTACTTCATGGAGATGAACACCCGCATCCAGGTCGAGCACACCGTCACCGAGGAGGTGTTCGGCGTCGATCTGGTGCGCGAGCAGATGCGCCTGGCCGCCGGCGAATCGCTGAAGCTGTCGTCCACCATCCGCCCGCGTGGCCACGCCATCGAGCTGCGCATCAACGCCGAGGACCCCGTCACCTTCGCGCCCTCTCCCGGACGGATCACCGCGCTGAACCTGCCCGGCGGGCTGGGCGTCCGCGTCGACACCCACATCTACAGCAACTACGTCGTGCCGTCGCACTATGACTCGCTGCTGGCCAAGCTGATCGTGCGCGCCGAGAACCGCCCCGCCGCCCTGGCCCGGATGCGCCGGGCGCTGTCAGAATTCGTGGTCGAAGGGTGTAAGACAAACCTCGATTTTCACCGGCGTCTTTTGGCGAACGCCGACTTCATTGCCGGCCGTCTGGACACCCATCTGGTCGAGCGCCTCTAGCAAGAGACCAAGGCGTTCGCGCCTTTACACGTACACGGTTCGCGGTAACACTTGGTGGTGGGTCCGTGATTACCAAGAAAGATAAGTCCCTGGCGGCGGCCCAGAAGTTCTTGGAACGCGGCCAGCTGGACAAGGCTCTGGCCGAATTCGCCAAGGTCGTCCAGGAGGATCCCAAAGACACCCGAACCTTGCTGAAGATGGCCGAGCTGCACGCCAAGCGCGGCGCCGTCGGTGAGGCTACTGACATCTACCTGAAGACCGGCGAGCTTTACTCGGAGCAGGGTTTTTTTCAGAAGGCCGTCGCCGTCTACAAGAACGTCCTCAAGCTGTCGCCAGGGCAGGTCCAGGGGCACACCAAGCTGGCCGACGCGTACAAGCGCCTCGGCCTGATGTCCGACGCCCAGGCCCAGCTGGATCTGGCGGCCACCGCCTATCAGAAGGCCGGCAAGTCGGCCGAAGCGCTGGCGGCCCTGCGCCAGGTGGTCGAGATGAATCCCGAGAACGTCATGGGCCGCATCAAGCTGGCCGAGGCGGCGTCGCAGGCCGGCATCGTCGAGGAGGCGGCGCGCGAGCTGGGGCAGGCGGCCAGCCGACTGAAGGCGCAGGGGCGCACCGACGAATACATTCGCGTCGCCGAACGTCTGCTGTTCTTTGCGCCGGAGAACTTCGAGGTGGGGCGTGAGCTGGCCGAGGTCTATATCGGCAAGAACAACGCCCGCCAGGCGTTGACCCGACTGCAGGCCGCCGTGAAGTCCGACCCGCGCGATCCGCGGAACGTGGGGCTGATGGCCCGCGCCTTCGAACAGCTGGATGCCGCCAAGGCTGCGTCGGTGTGGAGAGAGCTGGCCCAGATTCACGACGAGGCGGGTCGTCTGATCGACCGCGACGGCGCGCTGCAAAAAGCGCTGGCGCTGGCGCCGAACGACACCGACGCCCAGCAGTTGCTGCGTCGGTGGGGGTCGCGTTCGGGAGCAGGCCCGGCACCGACGGCGGCATCGCCTGGACTGGCGCCGCTGCGGCCGATGGGCGTGCCGGGCGTGCCGCCGCCCTTGCCAGAGGCCGCCAGCGCGCCGCCAAGACGATCGTTACCCACGCCGCTGGGGCTGACCAGCCAGGGGCGTTTCAAGATGGACATCGGGGGCAGCGCCGCGGCCGGGGGCGCACTGCCCGCCAACCCGGACGTCTCGCGCATCATGGCCGAGACCGAGGTGTTCGTGAAATACGGCCTGCTGGACAGGGCCATCGATCACCTGCGTCGGGTGTTCGAGATGCAACCGAATGATCTGGCGGCGCGCGAAAAGCTGGCCTCGGTGTTGATCCAGCTGGGCCGTCGTCAGGAAGCATCCGCCGAGCTTTTGCACATGGCCGCGCACCTGGCTGGCAGCGATCGGGCGGCTTCGGCAAAGCTGGCGGCGCGGGCGCTGGAGCTGGATCCGTCGTCGGAGAAAGCGCGGGCCCTGGCGGCGCACGCCCAGGGCGAAGCGGCCGCCGCCCCCGCCGAGATCACCGCGCAGGACAGCGGACCCCGAAACGGACAGCGCGAGATCTCGTCGTTCGACGCTGTGGTGGCCAGCGAAGACGTGGTGGGCGAGACCGACGAGGTGGAGATCGAGGTCGATCCCGACGCCGGCGGTCCAGAGGTGCTGGCCTTCGAGGACGATCCGCTGTCGGACGTTCACCGCGGGCGGTATCACCCGATGCACGACGCCGAGTTGATGTCGGAGATGGAACAGGTCGATTTCTTCATCGAGCAATCGATGCCCGACGAGGCGGGCGCCCTGCTCACCGACCTGCAGCAGCGCTTTGGCAGCCACCCCGCCATCGATCGCAAGCTGCACGAGCTGCGGGGCATGGTCCTCTTTTCACCGGGCGCCATCCCCGGCGCGCCCCAGACCATCATCGACGATCGCAGCTCGGGTCGACGCCACCGCAGCGGACCGGTGGCGCGCGTCGCCGAGGGCGGGACCGCCGACCTGTCGACCCACGCCGACCTGGGCATTGCCTATAAAGGGATGGGGCTGTGGGATCCCGCCATCGAGGAATTCAGCCAGCTGAGGAAAGATCCGCGCCGCCAGGTGTTCGCGTTGACGATGATCGGCGAGTGTCTGGAAGCGAAGGCGTCGTTCACCGAGGCGGTGATGCGGTACAAAGAGGCCTTGAACTGTCCGCAGGCCAGCGCTGCTGAATCCACTGAGCTTTATTACCTGCTGGGCGGGGCGTTCGAGCGCCTCAATGACCGGCAGGAGGCGCTGTACTTTTACGAAAAGGTGGCTCGGCGCGACGCCAAGTTTCGCGACGTCGCGGACAAGCTGGCGGCGCTGAAACCGCGCACCGCTCGACAAGCATGAGCGGCGCCCTTGATGATGATGAAAAGGCGGCGGGCGCGCCGGCCGCGGCGCTGGCCGAACGAGCCGTGGCCTTTTTTCGCGGCCTGCAGGAGCGCATCGTGGCGGCGCTGGAGCGGGCCGACGGCGGAAGCTTTCGCCAGGATGAATGGACGCGCCCGGGCGGCGGCGGCGGCCGTTCGCGCGTGCTGGCCGATGGAGCGTTGTTCGAGAAGGCGGGCGTGAACTTCTCCGACGTGCACGGGCAGCTGCGCCCGGAGATGTCCAAGGCGTTGCCCGGCGAGGGGCCGGCCTTTCGCGCCGCCGGCGTGTCGCTGGTGCTGCACCCACAAAGCCCGCGCGTTCCGACCACGCACGCCAACTTTCGCTTCTTGCAACGGGGCAACGTGGCCTGGTTCGGCGGGGGCGCCGATCTGACGCCGTACTACGCCGTGGCCGAGGACGCCACGCACTTTCACCGCACGCTGCGGGCCGCCTGCGATCGGCACGACGCCGGATTTTTCCCGCGGTGGAAGCGCTGGTGCGACGACTATTTTTATCTGCCCCACCGCCAGGAACCGCGCGGCGTGGGCGGCGTCTTCTTCGACTACCTGGGCGCTGGCGCCGAGGCCACCGCCGGGCAGGCGGCGCCAACAGCGGGCGCGCCGTCCGAGGTCGAGGGCGATCCGGAGCGCGTGTTCGCCTTCGTCCGCGACATCGCCGATTCGTTCGTCGACGCCTATCTGCCCATCGTCGAACGGCGCCGCCACGAGCCGTGGGGCGAGCGCGAGCGGCGCTGGCAGCTGGTCCGCAGAGGCCGCTATGTCGAGTTCAATCTGCTTTACGATCGCGGCACGGTGTTCGGTCTGCGCACCGACGGGCGCATCGAATCGATCTTGATGTCGCTGCCTCCCGAGGTTCGCTGGGAGTACGGCCACGCGCCCGAGCCGGGCAGCCCGGAAGAGGCCTCCCTGGCCGCCATCTGCTCGCGCACCGACTGGGCCGACCGGGCCGGCTCCTAAAAAAGCCTCAAAACGCCGATCAACTTGACACGGCACATTTGTTCCGTACCATACGTCTGTTCAGTGGTTGTGTTGGGTTGTGTCGTTGTTGTTCGTTGGGTCGCTGTTCGCGGAGGAGAAACAGATGGGATCACTCACCTTGGTTCGAGACGACGCCCGGGGCGTTCTGACGGACCGCCAGCAGGAGATCCTGAACTTCATCTCGCAGTCGATCACCGAACGTGGGTATCCGCCGACGTTGCGCGAGATCGGGCTGCACTTTGGGATTCGCTCGACCAACGGCGTGAACGATCACCTGCGGGCGCTGGAAAAAAAGGGTTTCCTGCAGCGCGAGGATCTCAAGTCGCGGGCTCTGCGGCCGGTGGCGATGATCGGCGCCAGCGCCGCTGCCGCGCGCCAGCGGGAGGACGAGCGCGCTAACGTCGTCGAGGTGCCGCTGGTGGGGCGGGTGGCGGCGGGCGTTCCGCTGCTGGCCGTGGAAAACATTCAGGACACGGTCCATGTCGATCGCTTCTTCATCGGTCAGACGCGCGAGGTCTTTGCCTTGCGGGTCAAAGGCGAATCGATGATCGAGGACGGCATCTTCGATGGCGACTACATCTTTGTTCGCAAGCAGCTGGCCGCCAATCGGGGCGACACCGTGGTGGCGATGATCAACGACGAGGCCACGGTCAAACGGTATTACCCGGAAGGGGACACCATTCGCTTTCAGCCGGCCAACGCCGCCATGGAACCGATCCTGGTCAAAAAGCGCGATTTCAAGAGCATCAACATCATCGGCGTGGTGGTTGGTGTGTACCGAAAAATGAATTAACCACGCTCGCTGCGCTCGCTGCGCGGCAGGGGGCTGCTGCCCCCACCCCCGGGCCCACCCCACCCCCCGAGAGCCGGGGGCGGATCTTGTTTGGCGGGCGGTGTCTCCGGTGGGCAGAGCCCACCTCCGATCCGTTCGGAACGATGTGGCGACGTGATCTGGTTCACGTGGCGGTCGATGCGGCACGGGTGGGGCGCGGGGCGCTGACAGAACGGCAGGACGGAGCGGGGAACAGGCGGAAAATCTGCGGAGGGCGGGGCGTTGGTGGCTGGCCTTGTGGTTGCACAAGAGCGGGGGATGCGCTTTTCGTCAGGACGGCCTCTGCTGCGGGTTGCACTGTTGATTGTGTTTTTTGCGGCGCTGCTGGCGCTGAAGGTGCGGGGGGCTCGCGCGGACGATGGCGGCGCGGTGCCTTCGCTGGCGACGGCGGACGTCACGCTGACGCTGTCGCGGTTTGACGATGCCATGAAACCGAAGGTGCTGGACGCGGCGGGGCTGGCGACGTTGCTCAATGTCACCCGGTGCGTGTGCGCGACCAACGTGCTGGCCACGGTCAGCTTGACCAGCGCGGCCGCCGCAACGCTGGGCGTGGCCACGGTGGACGTGACGCTGGCGCTCGGTTCTGACTGCGACACGGTGGGGGCGACGGCGTGCACGGCGATCGGTTCCACGCTGACCCTGACGGCGCAATCGGGCACGGCCAAGCAAACCCTGTCGACCGGTGATCTGTTCTCGGCGACGGTTGGCCAGACGTCGTGCGCGTCGCTGCCCACAACGTCGACGCGCTTGTGGGCCATCCTGCGGGTCGATGGCGCGCGTTCGGACGCCGTGCCGTCGCTGGCCCTGGACATCGGCGCAAAACCGCCGGCCGCTCCTTCGGCGATCACTGCCACCAGCGCGGATGGCGCCTTGCTGGTGAAGTGGAAGGGGGAGGGCGACACCGCCAAGCTCTCCGGCTTTCAAGTGCTGTGCCTACCCGGCGTGACCACGCCCCCGGCGCCGGCATTCTCTGCGTGTCCTGACATGAACGCGGCCGCGGTCCCGGCGAGCGACGCCGCCGATGCGGGCGTTGATGGCGCGGCGGGGCCGCCGCCCTTCGCCACTCTCGACGACACGGCGGTCTGCTCGTCGCTGGTGGCGGCCCGGAAGTCGTCGGTGCGGGTGGCCGGGCTGGAAAATGGTCGGGCCTACCAGGTGGCGGTGCTCGCCATCGGCAGCGACGGAACGCCCAGTGCGCCGTCGGTCGCCGCAGAGGGCACACCCGGTCCGACAGTGGGGTTTGAGGACCTTTACCGCGACAGCGGCGGCGCGGCGCTGGGCGGATGCGCGGTGGCGCCCGCCGGCGGCGACCGCGACGCCACGCCGCTGTCAGTGGCGCTGGTGGTGGCGGCGGTGGCAGGCCTGGCGCTGCGCCGCCGTTCCCGTCCTTCGCCGCGGGTGCGTCGCCTCGGCTGGCGCTGGCGTCGCAAGCGCGGCCAGAGGGCGCCCTGGCGGTCTGGGCACGCCCCCGCCGCCGCGATCATCATCGCCAGCGCGCTGCTGGCGACGGCTGGTCCTGCCCGGGCCGGCGTGTTCGATCTAAACGACACCGTGGCCAGCGCGCCGCCGCCGCAGCGATCCGGATCGCCGCGGCGCTGGAACCTGGAATTGCGGTTCGGTCCCTTCCGTCCCGACGTAGACGCCGAGCTCGCCAGGAAAAACGTGGCGACGCCACCCTACGCCACCACCTTCGGCTCGCAGCGGCGCCTCATCAGTCAGCTTGAGCTTGACCGCCACCTGTCGCACGCCGGTGGAACGTGGGCGCTGGGCATGGGCATCGGCTATTTTCGCGCCTCGGCGGCGTCGCTGACGCCCGATCTGAAAACGCGCTCGGGCGACCAGACCGCGTTGCGGCTGATTCCTCTCGCCGCGTCCCTGGTCTACCGCGCCGATTTTCTGCTGGAGAAGGCGAACATTCCTTTCGTCCCCTACGCAAAGGCCGGGTTCGATTGCGCGCTGTGGTCGATCTCCGAGACATCGAAGACCACGTCATTGAGTGGGCGAACCTGGGGATGGCACGCCTCGGCCGGCCTGGCCATGGCCCTTGATTTCATCGATCCAGAGGCCATCCGCGCCATGGATCAGGAGACCGGCGTCAATCACGCCTCGGTTTTTCTGGAGGTCACGCACGCCGCGATCGATGGTCTGGGCGCCGCCAACCAGCTTCACGTCGGCGACACGACTTGGTCAGGCGGCCTGATGGTCGAGCTGTGAGGGGCGTGCGCCGGTCAGCGCCCTAGGGTCGCGCGCCCTGGGTGATCCAGAGTCGGATCTTGGCGATCTGTTCGGCCGTCATGTTGGCCCCGTCGGGCATGTGCTTGCCGCAGCCGCTGGGCGGGCTGGCCGTGCTGATCTTGATGTAGAGGAGACTGTTGTCCGGTTTGAAGGGGACCACGCGCTTCTTGCTGGCCGCATCCAATTTCGTGCAGCCGGCGTGCTCGGCGTTCACGTTGGCGGTGATGGTGGGGTAGGCGGTCGGTCCGGGCGCCGTGGGCGACGCGATCTTCATGTCGAAATTTCCCTGGGTTGATGTCGACAGGTGACAGCCCCCGCAGGAAAAAAACAGCATGTAGGCGATGTCCACGTCATAGCTGAGGAGCTCGCCGCCGTCGGCAGCTTCAGCGGGCGCGTCCGTCGTCGACCCGTCCTTGCCGGCGTCAGGGCGGGCGCCCCCCGAACCGCCGCCCGTCGTTCCCCCGGTCTCGCCACCGGTGGCGCCGCCGCTGCCGGTCATTCCCCGTCCGCCGCTGCCGCCGGAGCCGGCGCCGCCCGAGCCGTTGCCGCTGTGACCGCCTGATCCGGGCATGGCGATCGGTTCGCTGCCCGTGCAGGCGGACGCAGCCAGGCTCAGGAAAGACGCCAGGGCGATTGGACCGAACAGCTCCTTCATCACAGCCTGTCTCCTCGGCCGCGCCGAGGAAGGTTCTATTGTAGTCGTGGACCTGACGGGAAACAGATCAAACTGTCAGGCGGCGGTGCGGCATGAGGACGCGGGACTCCGGGGTCCTGTCCTTCGGGCTTCCCCAGCCTACTCAATCCCGCGCAGGGTCAGCTCTTTGGCGCGGTGGCAGCGCACCAGGTGGCCGGGCTGGATCTCCTGCAGGACCGGCTTTTCGGTCTTGCAGATGTCTTGCGCGTACGAGCAGCGCGGATGGAAATAGCAGCCCGTCGGCGGGTTGGCGGGGTCGGCTACCTCGCCGCGCAACACGATCCGGTTCGCGCGCAGGCGAGGATCCGGTTTGGGCACCGCGGACAGCAGCGCCTCGGTGTACGGATGCTTGGGCGTGGCGAACAGCGGCTTGGTGGTGGCCATCTCGACGATCTGGCCGACGTACATGACGGCCACGCGATCGCTGACGTGCTTGACCACGCTGAGGTCATGGCCGACGAACAGGTACGTCAGGCCCAGACGAGATTGAAGCTCCAGCATCAAATTCAAGACCTGCGCCTGCACCGACACATCCAGCGCCGACACCGGTTCGTCCGCGACGATGAGGCTGGGGCTCAGGGCCAGGGCCCGGGCGATTCCGATGCGCTGGCGCTGGCCGCCCGAAAAGGCGTGCGGGTAACGGCGAATGTATTCGGGTCGCAGCCCCACCATGCGCAGCAGTTCAGCCACGCGATCCATCCGTTCCTGGCGGTTGCCCACGTCGTTGGCTATCAGCGGTTCGGCCACGATGTCGAACAGCGTCCGCCGCGGGTTCAGCGACGAAAACGGGTCCTGGAAGATCATCTGCATCTGCCGGCGCAGCGGGCGCAGCTGACCTCTGTCCAGCGTGGCCACGTTCAGCACGGTGCCGCTGCCGGTGCGAAACAAGATCTCGCCCGCCGTGGGGTTCAGCGCGCGCAGGATGCAGCGGGAGGTGGTCGTCTTGCCGCAGCCGCTCTCGCCGACCAGCGACAGGGTCTCGCCCTTGTTGACGTGAAAGGAGACGTCATCAACGGCGCGCACCGCGCCCACCTGGCGACGGAGGAATCCTTTTCGAATGGGAAACAGCTTCTGCAGGCCTTTGACTTCCAGCAAAGGCGTGGCGACGGCAGCGGCGCCAGCCGAGGCAGCCAAAGGAGAAACGACAGGTTCGGTCATGGCGGTGGCCCTTCATAGAGAAAACAGCTGACCGCGTGGCGGTGACCGACCTGGTCCAGGTTTGGCTCGCCGGTGTCGCATCGCCCGGGCATGAAGTCGGGACAGCGCGGGTGGAACGGACAGCCGGTCGGGCGGTTGTGCGGGTGGGGGATCGATCCGGTGATGGTGGGCAGGTTGCTGCGCGTGGTGGAATGAATGCTGGGGATGGAACGAAGGAGCGCCTTCGTGTACGGGTGTTTCGGATCGTGAAAGATGGCGTCGACCGGTCCCTGCTCGACGACGCGCCCCAGGTACATCACCACGACCTCGTCGCACATCTCGGCGACCACGCCCAGGTTGTGCGTTATCATCATGATGGTCATCCCTTCGCGCTTTTGCAGCTGGCGCAGCAGATCCAGAATCTGGGCCTGGGTGGTCACGTCCAGCGCCGTGGTCGGCTCGTCTGCGATCAGGATGCGCGGGCCGCAGGACAGCGCCATGGCGATCATCGCTCGCTGGCGCAGGCCGCCGCTCAGTTGAAAGGCGAATTCGTCGATGCGCCGCTCCGGCTTGGGGATCCCCACAAGGCGCAGCATCTCGATGCCCCGTTCGCGCGCCTGCTCCTTGCCGACGCCCTGGTGCAGGCGGATGGTCTCGATGATCTGGTTGCCGATGGTGTGCACCGGGCTGAACGATGTCATCGGTTCCTGAAAGACCAGGCCGATGTCACCGCCCCGGATGGCGCGCATCTGGGCGCTCTCCGGATCCAGGCCGACCAGATCAACCTCGGATTCTTTTCCGTCGGCCCCTTTGTGTCGCAGCAGGATCTTGCCGCCCACGATGCGGCCCGGTTTCTCGACGATGCGCAGGATCGAGCGGGCGGTGACGCTCTTGCCGCAACCGCTTTCGCCGACGATGCCCAGCGTGCGCCGCGGGTAAAGGTCAAAGTTGGCGCCGTCGACCGCCTTGACGATCCCTTCGTCGGGGTAAAAGTACGTCTTCAGATCGCGGACCGAAAGCACCGGGGCTTCGCCGGGCGGAGGTTCTTGTGCCGGATCGCTGGCCGGATCAATCGTCGAAGCAATGGCCGAATCAGTGGGCGAATCAGTGTCCATAAGGATCCGCCGCGTCACGAAGGCCGTCGCCCATGAAGTTGAACGCCAGGATCACGATGATCACCGGCACCGACGGCAACAGCAGCCAGGGCGAGATGGCCAGCACCTGAACGTTCTGCGCCTGCTGCAGCAAGACGCCCCAGCTGATGGCGGGCGGACGCAAGCCGAGGCCCAGGAAGCTCAGCGACGTCTCGCTGATGATCATGGCCGGGATGGCCAGCGTCGTCGCCGCGATGATGTGGCTCAGGAACG
>JAXDMH010000339.1:0-8294 GCA_034666225.1 Myxococcales bacterium | reverse complement strand
CCACGCTGCTGTTCTCCTTCGCGGCGGTCATCACCTCTGGGCTGCTGCTTTTCGACCTGGTCCTGGCCAAGCGCGAGGTGCCGCGCATCCTGCGCGATCTGGTGCATGGCATCGCCTATCTCATCACCGCGGCCATCGTGCTGACCCGTTCGGATGTCGACGTGACCAAGGTGTTCACGGCGTCGGTGCTGACCACGGCGGTCATCGGCCTGGCGTTGCAGGAGACCCTGGGCAACATCATGGCCGGGCTGGCCTTGCAGCTGGAACGCGATTTTGACGTGGGCGATTGGATCCGGCTTGACGACAAGCTGTCGGGGCGCATTCGGGAGGTCCGCTGGCGGGCCACCACGCTCGTCACCAAGAATGGCGACCTGATGATGGTCCCCAACAGTGTGGTGGCCCGTGGGGTCCTGACCAATTTCAGCCGCCCGACGACGGCGCATCGCCAGTGGGTCCACTTCCGCGCGCATTTCCGTCATCCGCCGGCCACAGTGCGCGACATTGTCGTCGAGGCGTTGCGGTCGCTGCCGGGCATCCGCCAGGATCCGCCCCCCGACTGTCTACTGTTCGAGTTTCGCGACGACGCTGTCAACTATGCCTGTCGTTACTGGATCGACGACTTCCAGCGCGACGACAGTCTGGACAGCGAGGTGCGCAGCATCATCTGGTACGCCCTGCACCGTCACGGCATGGAGCTGCCCTATCCGTCGCTGAACGTGAACATGACGGAGATGAACGAGGACCGGCTGCAGCGCAAGCTGGACGAGGATTACGCTCGGCGCGTCGACGCGCTGTCGCGGGTCGATGTCTTTCGCGCCCTGGACGCCCAGAAGATCGATCGCCTGGCCCGCCGCCTGCGCCGGGCCATCTTCGGCCCCAGCGAGGTGGTGCTCCGTCAGGGCGACCCGGGCGATTCGCTGTACGTCGTGCAGTCAGGACAGGTGGCGGTGCGCATCGACGTGCACGGGCATCAGCGGGAGGTGGCCACGTTGTCGGCCGGGCAATTCTTCGGCGAGATGTCTCTGATGACCGGTGAATCGCGCGCCGCCACGGTGGTCGCCAAGAGCGACGTCGAATGCTACATCGTCGACAAGGAGGCCTTTCAGGAGATCCTGGAGACGCAGCCCGATCTCGCCGGTGTCATCAGCGACATCCTTTCACAGCGTCAGGTCACACTGGGCGCTTCGTCGCAGGTCGGGCCGGGAACCGGAGCGGTGCAAAAGAACCAGCTGCGCTCGCGCATCGCCGCGTTCTTCGGCATCGGGATCAAAGGCAAGCCCTGATCCGGTCGGCTGTCGGCTGGCGACGACGGCCGATCAGCGCCACAGCCGCAGCTGGCGCAGGCGCGTGCGCAGCCGAACTTTCTCGCGCAAGGCGTGCAATTTCTTCCGCGTGGTGTACCAGGCGCCGTCAAGAGCCGCCGTCACCTGAAGACCACCCACCTGCAAGAGCTTGGGGACCGGACGATAGATGTCGTTGATGTTCACGCTGTGCAGATAGGCGTAGCCGTGATCGGTGAAGTAGTCGCGGACCGCGTCAGGGCGAGGACCCATGCTTTCGACCATGACCAGACGCGGGCTCCAGCGACGGATGTCGAAGCCCTGCAGCACCTGGATCTCCGCGCCTTCCACGTCGATGGAGACGAAATCAATGCGCGGCGGATTGACCTCCTCCAGGATGGAGTCCAGCGTCCGCGCGCTGACCATGACGCGCTGGGCCTCGAGCCCGTAGTCGCGCAGTCGCTGCAGGTGCGCCTCGGTGGGTGCCACCGTCGAGTAAACCTCGCCGGCGGGGACGTCCAGAAGTTCGATCTCCGTCGTTCCGGACGACGCCACGGCGGCGCATTCGAAAACGCGGCTGCCGGGGCGGTTCTCGCGACACATCTGCGCCTTCTGGTGATGCGGTTCCACCAGGATCCCGCTCCAGCCGATGGTCTCGAAGAAGTAGCTGTTGCTGAGAACCACGCCGTCGTAGGCGCCCACCTCGACGAAGAAGCCGTTGGTCTTGCCCGCGAAATATTTGTTCAGCCAGCGATCCTCGCCGTGCTGCGACTGAAAGACGCCTGGGCGCGGTTGCCGATAGCCGTGATCCCCCTTCGTCACGAGCGACCACCTTCCCACACGCGGCGTGCCGCCATGATCCGCCCGCGCAGGGCGGCCGGCGCCGCCGCCATCTCGAAGCCGGCCCGGCGAGCCACGGGCGCCAGCAGCATGGGCATGAGGCCGGGCGCGCGTCTTTCTCCGACGACCAGCAGATAGGAAAACGCCAGGGCGCTGTGCATCGTCGGAAGGCGGCGCAATGCCACCCGCGCCTGATTGTACGAATACCATTGCACCGCTTCAGCGTCGGCCGCCGGACGCATGCCCACTGTCTGCCGCGGCGCCGAGTAGTGCCGGATCCCCAGGAGCGGATCGAAGACCACCTTCCAGCCCATCCGTTTGACCTGCAGGCCGATGTCGACCTCATAGCATTGGGCAACGTTGCGATTCAGCTCGAAGTCGAATTCAAGGCGGCGGGCCACTTCGCGCCGAAAGCTCATGTTGCCGCCCATGAGAAAATCAACCTCGACCGGGTGATCGAAATCAGGCTGGCGGTACATGTTGCCGACGAACCGCCCAAAGGCGGTGACGTAACCAACGCGGTTGGTCTTGGTCACCGGCGTGGGGACGTCGCCGTCCATGTTGATGATCCGGCCGCCCACGGCGCCGGCGCGCGGGTCGGCATATCCGGACAGCAGGCGCGCCGCCCATTCGGTTTCGGCCTCGGCGTCATCGTCCATGACGGCGACGATGTCGCCCGTCGCCGCGGCGACGCCGACCTTCACCGGCGGCATGAACCCCGGCTCGGCGACCAGCTGACACTTGAGAGGGAACGGCAGTCCTTCGGCCTGCAGCGCGGCGATCGATTGCTGCGTGGGAAGATCGGTGTCGCGGGCCACCGCGATCACCTCGTCGGGACGACGCGTCTGCGCCGCCAGCGACAGCACGGCGCGCCGAATCCAATCCGGGCGCAGATAGGTCGGGATGATGACGCTGAGGGTGGCGGGCGCGCTCCCCGTCGGAGAATCGGCCATTCGTCGGCTGCACCATAATCTTCCGGGCCCGCACGGTCAAAGGACCGATGACCGTCAACAGGAGCCCAATTAGCGCCGGCGGCAGCACGACATACAGGTTCTCCCCCATCTTGTACCGGCGCCAGTCACGAGCTACATTACGCCCTTCGCCGGCCTAAAGCGGTCTGCGTCAAACGGCCCATAGCATTGGAATTCTTATGATCAACGGGAAAAAGGTCGTGGTGGTGATGCCCGCCTACAACGCGGAGCAGACCCTGGAAAAGACGGTCTCGGAGATCCCCTCGTCGGTTGACGAGGTGATCGTCGTCGACGACAAATCCAGCGACCGCACGGCCCAGATCGCCCGTGAGATGGGTCTGCGCACGCTGATTCATCCGCAGAACCGCGGCTATGGTGGCAACCAGAAGACCTGCTATGCGGAAGCGCTGCGGTCGGGCGCTGACATCGTGGTGATGGTGCACCCCGATTACCAGTACACGCCCAAGCTGGTGCCGGCGCTGGCCCACTGCATTTCCAGCGGCCTTTATGATGTGGCGCTGGGCTCGCGCATCCTGGGCGGGCGCAGCATCGCGGGCGGCATGCCCCGATACAAGTACGTGGCCAACCGGCTGCTGACCGCTGCCGAGAATCTGCTGCTGCGAGAAAAATTGTCCGAGTACCACACCGGCTTCCGCGCTTTTTCTCGGCGGCTGCTGCTGACGTTGCCGCTGAACGAAAACGACGATGGTTTCGTCTTCGACAACCAGATGCTGGTCCAGGCCATCTATTTCGGCTTCCGCATCGCCGAGGTCACCTGCCCGACCGCATACTTCGAGGAAGCGTCGTCGATCGGTTTTCTGCGCAGCGTGGAGTACGGCATCGGCGTCCTGCAGGCAGCCATGGAGTGTCGGTTTGCCCGCATGGGCCTGCACCGGCCGGCGTTCCTGTCGGACGCCGGCCGCCGCCTGGAAGATCCGCGCCAGAGCAGCGAGGCCAGTCCTGCTTTGGGTGCGCTGCGCCGTCGCCGCGAGGATCGCGTCAGGATCGCCACCGACGAAGCGCTGGTCGATCGTGTCGACGGACAGGTCAACGTCGCGCTTCACTAGCGACACCGGCGCGGCGGACTTTTCCAGCGGCCGCGCCGCGAGCTCCGAGGAGAAACTTTAACTTTGCGCATTCTCATCACGGGGGGAGCGGGTTTTATCGGTTGCAACGCGGCCGCGCGTTTTGGGCGTGCCGGCCACGACGTGACGGTGGTCGATAACCTGTCGCGCGTGGGCAGCGACGCCAATGCCCGCTGGCTGACGGACGAGCTGTCGATCCCCTGCACTCGACTGGACCTGCGCCAGGCAGAGCCGATTGACGCCGTGGTGGGGCGCCTGAAACCGGATCTGGTCCTGCATTGCGCCGGTCAGGTCGACGTCACCACGTCGGTGACCAATCCGCGTCGCGACTTCGAGGACAACGCGCTGGGCACTCTGAACGTCCTGGAGGCGGTTCGCCAGCACGCGCCCGGGGCTATCGTTCTTTACACGTCGACGAACAAGGTTTACGGCGGCATGGAAGACGTCGGCGTGGTGCTGCGCGACGGACGTTATCAGTACGCTGACCTGCCCCGTGGCTGCGACGAACGTCGCCCGCTGGATTTTCATTCGCCGTACGGCTGCTCGAAAGGCGCCGCCGACCAGTACGTACGCGATTACGGCCGCATCTACGGATTGCGCACGGTGGTGTTCCGGCAATCGTGCATCTATGGCTATCGCCAGTTCGGCGTCGAGGATCAGGGGTGGGTGGCCTGGTTCACCATCCGGGCCGCCTTCGGCGCGCCGGTCACCATCTTTGGCGACGGACGTCAGGTGCGCGACGTCCTGTTCATCGACGATCTGGTGGACGCGTTCCAGGCCGCCGTCGACCGCATCGACGTCAGCGCCGGCCGCATCTACAACATCGGCGGCGGGCCGCAGAACCAACTTTCTCTGCTGGAGCTGGTGGCCCGTCTCGAGGCGCTGACCGGGCGTGGACTGTCGGCCAGCTTTGCCGACTGGCGGCCCGGCGATCAGAAGGTGTTCGTCTGCGACATCGCCAAAGCCAAAGCGGAACTGGGCTGGTCGCCGCGGGTGGGTGCTCACGACGGCGTCGAGCAGCTTTATCGCTGGGTCGACGCCAACCGCCCGCTTTTCGCCACGGCGATCGGCGCGGACGCGCTGGCGCGCTGATCCAAGCGGCGATGCAGTCGCTGATCTTGACCCTGGACCCCGCCATGGGGGGCGGCGTGGGGACCATGCAGCGAGTGATGCGCATGGCGCACCGGCGCCTCGGTCTGCAGGCGACGCTGGCCTTCGCCCGCCACGACCGGCGCGGCCGCTGGAGCCCGGGCTTGCAGACCGGCGAATTCGAAGGGCACGAGACGCTGTCGACGGGATACTGGCCGTCGTTGGAATATCTCAATTACATGCTCCCGGCGATGGCCCTGCGGGCAAAGCTGCGCCGGTACCCCATCGTGCAGGTGGTCTCGGGCATGCACTCGGCCAGCCTGGTCCCGATCGTCGCGGGCACCCCGTTCGTATCGTGGGTGGCGACCCCTTTTCTCGACGAGCTGGCCAGCCGCCGGCAGGGCGGGCACCCCACTGCATCGGTGCGCCTGAACTATGGACTGCGGGCGCTGAACCAACGGCTGGAGCGCTGGTCGCTGCGTTTCCCGTCGGTGGTGCTGGCGCTGTCCGACTATACGGCGCGCCGCCTGGAAGAGCTGGCCGGCATTTCGCGGGCACGGGTCGAGATCCTGCGCTGCCCGGTCGACCACCAACAGTTCCGCCCCGACGGGCCGCGCTGGGACGGGGCGCCCGGGCGCTATCTTCTGTCCGTGGGACGCATCGACGACGATCGGAAAAATTTCGCCGCGCTGGTGCGCGCCTTCGGACCGGTGGCGGCGCGATTTGCCGACCTGCACCTGGTCATCGTCGGGCCGGCCGATCGCGCCGACAACGCCGTGGTCGCGCTGGCCCGTGCGTCAGGACTGGGCGAGCGCATTCATTTCCCGGGGACACTGGCCGGCGAAACGCTGGCCGCCGCCTACCGCGGCGCCGAGGCGTACGTGATGACGTCGCGGCAGGAGGGTCTGGGCATCGTCGTCATCGAAGCGCAGGCCTCCGGGCGCCCGGTGATCATCATGCGCTGCGGGGGCAGCGACGAGCTGGTCTCCGACGGCAACGACGGACGCCTGGTGGCCCAGGGCGACGAGGAGCATTTCTCGCAAACGCTGATCGACGCGCTGGCCACGCCGGTGTGGATGGCCAGCGCCGGCGCCGCGGGACGGGAAAAGGTGATGCGCGAGCTGACCTACGACGTCTTCGCCACGCGTTTGCGCGAGATCTATCGTCGTGTGTTTCCGACGGTGGCGGGCGAGTTGGCGGCGTGAACAGCGACGGTGACAGCAGCGACGGCGGCGGCAGCGACGTCTCTGGGCCGCGCCTGCTGGTCTGTTATCACTTCTTTCACCCCGACCAGGTGGTGAGTGCCCGCATGTTCACGGATCTGGCGGCCGAACAGCAGCGCCGCGGCTGGCGCGTCAGCGCGCTGACCAGCAACCGACTGTGGCACGCGCCCGCCGAACGCCTGCCTGGCCGCCAAGATTGGTCGGGCGTGCAAATTCACCGGCTGTTTCGGCCGCCGTTCTCGCAAGCTCGCCCCGCGCAGCGCCTGGCCAACAGCGCCTGGATGATCGCCGGCTGGCTGTTGCAGGCGCTGACCCTGCAGCGCTTTGACGCGGTGGTGATCGGTTCCGACCCGGCCTTTGCCGCGCTGCTGGCCATTCCGCTGCGACGGCTTCGGCCGCGCACGGCCATCGCTCACTGGTGCTTCGATCTCTATCCCGAGGCGATCTATGCCGAAGAGCTGGCGGGGGCGGCGCAGGCGCTGGGTCCGCTGGCCGAATCGATGATGGGGACCGCCTATCGCAGTTGCGACGCCGTGGTCGACATCGGCCCCGGCATGCGCGAACGGCTGAACCGTTACGGCGGCGGCTGGCGCAGCGAAACCATCACGCCCTGGGCGCTGGTGGAACGGCAGTCGGTAGCGGCGCCCGATCCGGAGGTGCGCGCCTCGCTTTTCCAGGACGCCAAGCTGGCCCTGCTGTACGCCGGGACCATGGGACGAGCCCACGACTTCGAACCATTTCTGGAGTTGGCGCGCCGCTGTCGGGCCCGCTCGGGCAACGCGGTCCGGATCTGCTTTGCTTGCCGCGGCAACCGCCATGACGAACTTCGCGCCGCCGTGCGCACCGACGACAGCAACGTCACGCTGGTCCCCTTCGCCGACGAGGATGCCCTGCCGGCTCGATTGCAGGCCGCCGACATTCACCTGCTCAGCCTGCGTCCCGAATGGGCCGGCCTGGTGGTCCCCTCCAAGTTCTTCGCCTCGCTGGCGGTCGGACGTCCGGTGCTGTACGCCGGGCCGTCGTCGTCGGAGATCGCGTCCTGGATTGGTCAGCACGAGGTAGGACTGGTGCTGGGCGACGGCGCCGGCGCCGGCGATGCCGGAGCAAGCGACGCCGCCGGCATCGATGCCGCCGTCCAGCGCCTGCATGAAATCATTGATGCGCCGAGCAAGCTGGAGGCCTGGCAGCGAAACGCGCTGACCGTGTATCAGACGCGATTCTCCAGGACCGTCGGCAATGATCGTTGGGACACGCTTTTGCGCGCGCTCATCGCAGATCGCTAGCGGCTGACCGGCGCGCGAGCGTGGGGTATAGTGGCGCCCCATGCGCGTACTGGTGACGGGATCGAACGGTCTGATCGGCTCCGAAGCGGTGACCTATTTCGACAAACTGGGCGCCGAGGTGACCGGCGTGGACAACAACATGCGGGCGGTGTTCTTCGGCCCCGACGGCGACACGCGCTGGAATCAGCAGCGGTTGCAGTCGCAGGCGCCCCGCTTCCGCCACGTCGAACTGGACATTCGCAACCGCGAAGGCGTCCTGTCCCTGCTGGCCGAGCACCCGTTCGATCTCATCGTCCACTGCGCCGCGCAGCCGTCGCACGATCTGGCGGCCAAGATGCCGTTCGAGGATTTCGACGTCAACGCCGTGGGCACGCTGAATTTGCTGGAGGGATTGCGTCGCCACCGCCCCGAGGCGGTCTTCGTCCTGACCAGCACCAACAAGGTGTACGGGGACGCGCCCAATGAAATTCCGCTGAAAGAGCTCTCCACGCGCTGGGAGTACGCCCGCCCGGAAGACTTCGCC
>JAXDMH010000338.1:0-7908 GCA_034666225.1 Myxococcales bacterium | reverse complement strand
AACCGACGTCGTTGAGATCAGGCCGTTCCGAGACTTCTTCTTGACGACGAGGCCTAGCCGCTCATGAGGGCGATGATATTGCCGTCGGGGTCCTTGAACCAGGCAGACTTCATCGGCCCCATGATGTGCACGTCGCCCTCCCTGGTCGAGCCAGGAAAGTCATAGTGTTCGAAGGAAACGCCCTTGTCTCGGAGCGCGGCGACGGTCTTGTCGATGCCGCCACCGACGTTCCAGTTAAGGGCGGTGGCTTTGTTGGTGCCCGCGTACTGCGAGCGATAGACCATCAGCGTCGATCGCCCGCTCACGAAGGTGATGGCCTCGGAGCCCGAGGCATCCGTCACCTTCAGTCCCAGCGTGCCCTCATAAAACTTCCGAGCCGCCGCCAGATCCTTCACCGCCACCGTCGCGATCACGTCTTTGTCTCCAAGCATCTCGGCCTCCCTCTCGTTCCGAAGGTAAGCATGATAACCACAACAAGAAGGTCCCGCCGCCGTCCATCTATCGTCGAAGGCCTGTGCCGGGTCCTGTCCGGGCAGGCGAGCGCGACGGGCGAAACGGCGAATGACGGTGCAGCTGCGGGTCTTGATAGTTGAAGGCGACCAGCCACTGGCGCTGCAGACGTCTCGTTATCTGGTTCATCACGGGCTTGCCGCGCACTGGTGCGGCGACGGCCAGTCGGCGATGAGCGCGCTGCGCGACCAGACCTGGGACGTGGTGCTTTTGGACCTGACGCTGCCCGACAGCGACGGGCTGGCTGTCTGCCAGCGCATCCGGCTGCGCTGGCACCTGCCGATCATCGCGGTCTCGCGCGCGTGCGCCGACGCCGAAAAGGTAGCCGCGCTGGAGGCCGGCGCCGACGACCACCTGACCATCCCCTTCTCCTTCCCCGAGTTGCTGGCGCGCGTGCGAGCGGTGGCCCGGCGCGCCCGCGGCAATGTCGTGCCCGCCGGACAAACCGTGCAGGTGGGACCGCTGCTACTGGAGGCGGCGGCGCTGCGCGTGACGCTGGATGCCCGCCCGGTGGCGGTCACGTCGTACGAATTCGCCCTGCTGTGGGCACTGGCCCAAGCGGCCGGGAAGGTCATCACGCGCGACCGGCTGCTGGAGCTGACGCGCGACAATTCTGACGAGGTCTTTGATCGATCGATCGACGTCAACATCTCGCGGCTGCGGCAAAAGCTGGGCGACGACCCGCGCCAGCCCCGCCTGATCAAGACCGTGCGCGGCGAAGGCTACCTGCTTGCCGATGAAGGCCGCGGTCCTCGGAAGCTGTAGGTGGCTGGGCACCACAGCCCCCACAGCGCGGCAGGCCGCTTTGTTTTGAATTGTTTCGAACCCGCAAGCGCGGCTCACCCGGTGTCGATGGTCCTTCGCAACACAGGAGGTCCCGATGTCCATCAGCAGCGTTTCGTCCAGCGATCCCATCGGCGGCATCACTGCCGTCAGCCCGCAAGTTGCCCCGGTCGCCACCGTCGAGCCGCCCGACGCCGCCAGCGGCGTTTCGGTCTCGATCTCGAAGCCTGGGCAGTTGTTCGGCCAGCTCTCCAGCCTGGCCAGCAGCGATCCCGACAAGTTCAAGACCGTCACCGCCGACATCGCCCAGAAGCTGAAAGACGCCGCTTCTTCGCAAGACGGCCGCCGCGCGGATTTTCTCAACCAGCTGGCCGACAAGTTCGGCGCCGCCTCGCAAAGCGGCAGCGCCGCCGGCCTGGCGCCCACGCCGGGCAGTCGCGCCCACGGGCATCACGGCGGGCACCATCACCACGCCCAGGCCGCCAATGGCAACAGCGGTAGTAGCAGCAGCGGCGGCGGCGACCACGGAGGCGGGCAACCCGGTGGCGCTACGGCGGGGCAAGGCTCGCCCGGCGCACTGGCGCAGACCGTGGAGAGCATCTTCTCGGACGCGCTGAACAGCGTCGCGACCTAGACCTGACCTAGACCTGACCTGGACCGGCGCGATCAGCTCCTGACGGCGACCTGATCCGCCGGTCGCTTGTCTTGCAATGCCTTTCAGTGGCAGGTTTGTGCCTCGTTTCCCCCCGCTCCCGTCTTCTGACGGTGAGCAACAGCCGATGACATCGGCGCGCGGCAACCCATACTGAGGAGCATCATGAGGCACTATCATTCCTTTGGTCCGGGCTTGGTGGCTGTCTTCCTGATCGGGCTCGGCTGCAGCTCGAATAGCACGAACGCTGGCACGGGAACGGGCGGCTCTACTGCGACGGGTAGCGGTGGTTCCGGAGGCGGCACCGGAAGCGGTGGCAGCAGCGGCGGCACCGGCGGGACCAGTGGCTCTGGCGGCGACGTCGGTAGCGGCGGCGCCAGCACTGCCGGCGATGCGGGTGACACCGCTGGCGGCACCGGCGGCAGCACGCTGCCAACGGACGCGACGCCGAACATGGACCTTGGCGTTGACCAGCCGGCCAGCACGACACCGTCCTTCTTCGTCACCAGCAAGGGCCCGGGGATGGGCGGCAACCTGGGCGGTCTGGCCGGGGCCGACGCCTTCTGCAAGCAGCTGGCGATGGCCGTGTCCGCGGACCTGGGGGCCAAGACCTGGCGCGCCTATCTCAGCACGGCGACGGTCAACGCACGCGATCGCATCGGGACGGGACCATGGCGAAACACGGCGGGGAAGATCATCGCCAACAACCTGACCGAGCTGCACGATCAGCTGCCAGCCAACGCCACGTTGAACGCCACCTGGCCGCCCGGCAGCACGACCATCGCCCTCGACGAAAAAGGCGCCGAGGTCCCCAGCAACCCGCTGGTGCACGACATCCTGACCGGCTCGAACACCGACGGCACGGTGATGGCGAACCAGACGTGCAGCGACTGGACGTCGTCGTCCATGACCGGGACCGCCGTGGTCGGTCACTCGAACCGGGCGGGCGGTGGCCGGCCGCCGTCCTGGAACAACGCCCACACCGTCGGCTGCGCCGAACCCGGCGCGGGTATGGACTTCCAGGCGGGCACGGTCAGCTCCGGCGGAGGCAGGGGCTCGCTCTACTGCTTCGCGGTGCCGTAGCGACCGCCACGGACCCGACGGCGTCCGGTGGTCATGCGCTCAGCAGCCTTGGCCGCCGCCGGGATCGACGCCCAGCTTTCCGCAGAAGTTCAGATACCGGTTGACGCGCGACTGGACGGCGCCGGGATTTCGTCCGTTGCATTCGAGGGAACCGTTGATGGTGCGGATGGTTTCACCAAAGCCGTTGCCGTTGACCATCGAATCGTGCGACGTGCGCGAACCGGCGCCCGAGGACGTCATCCAGAACCAGATGGCGGTGCGCCAGGAGGTGGTCGGATCTTGCGCCACCAGATCGGGGTTGCCGCGCAGATCGACGCCCAGGGCATCGCCGGCGGCGCAGTAGTTGAAGTTCCAGCTGAGCTGCAGCGGTCCGCGGCCGAAGTACTGCTTGCCCCCCTGGCATGGGCAGGACCCGCTGGATGAACAGTAGTCAGCCTTGGCGATCTCTTCGATGAAGATCAGGTCACCGGTTTCGTGTCCCACGTTGGCCAGGAAGGCGGCCACCTCGCGTTTGCGCGCGGTCAGCTCGCCGGCGTTGGCGAAGGCGCCGAAGGTGTTTGCCGCGTTCACCAGCCCCGCATAGCTGTAAAAGCCGTTGCGACCGGGAAACATCGAGTTGAAGACACCCTCGCTCAAGAGGGAAGCCAGCCCGCCGGAGGGTCCAGGCGCGGGCCCCGGTGCCGGCGCAGGTCCAGGCGCGGGCGCGCCGATCCCGATGAGCAGGCGCTCCCAAGGGCCCAGCGCGGCGCCATAGGCAAACACCTCGCCGCCTCCGCCGTTGGCGGCGGAGACCCAGTTGCCGCTGCTGGTTTGCAGGCCGACCACGTCACCCGTCCTGACCGCGCCCGAGCCGTTACCGTCGGCCTTGGTGATCCTGAAGGTCTCCCAGGCGAGCATGTTGTTGCTGGCCGCATTCAGCGACGAGCCACCGCCGCCCACCGCCTGAAAGAACTGGCCGTCGCCGGCGCGAATCAGCACGCTGTCGCCGCTGTTGAGGTTGCCTCCGTTGACGTCTTCCAGCGTGAAGGTCTCCCAGGCCTGGGCGACCGTGGCGGTGGCGACCACCTCGCCTCCCCCGTTGTTGACCGCGCCGAGAAAACGTCCCTGCTGCTCGGTTCGCAAGCTGATACCGGGCAGCGTCAGAAATCCTGACGCGCCCTGGCTGTCGCTGGCCAGGTCCGAAGAGCTACAAGCCCCGACGACCGTCGCCCCGACGAGACTGCCAACAACAACGAGCCGAACCACTGCACGAGACAGACAACCGAGCATGGGCAAGCGGCGCTGCAAGGTCCACGCCGCCTTCGACGTTCGTCGAACTGGCGTCTTTCCGGGAGGTCAATGACGCTTCTGGTGTCATTGATGAGGACAACTCTCGCCACAGTCGGGGGGCATTGACACCAGGGCGCGCCCCGCCGTCAAACGCCGACAGTCAACAACGATAGTTAACTGTTCGTGGTCTTTTCGAGAGATTCATTGCCGTCGCCGGCAAGCAGCGCGTACAGACCGGGCACCACCAGGTCGGCCAGGGGCAGGTTCTCGCTGCGGCCGATGCCGACAGCGCGCATGCCGCCCGCCTTGGCTGCCGCCACGCCGGCGGCGGCGTCCTCGTAGACGACGCAGGCGCCGGGCGCGACACCCACCGCCTGGGCGCCAAGCAAGAACACCTCCGGGTCGGGTTTGGATCGGCTGACCTGATTCCCGTCGATCACGGCGTCGAACAGCGGACGGATGCCCAGGTTCCCGAGGATGATCTCGGCGTTCTTGCTGGCAGAGCCGAGCACGATCTTGACGCCGCCGGCACGCAGCGCCAGCAAGTATTCTCTGGCGCCAGGCAAGATCTCCGACGGGTCGATCTGCTTGATCATCTCCACATAGCGGGCGTTCTTGACGGTGGCCATGCGCAGCTTTTCATCGTTGCTGACCATGACGCCGCCGATGCTCAAGACCACGTCCAGGGATTCCATGCGGCTGACACCCTTCAGCCGTTCGTTCTGCTGCTCGCTGAGGTCAAAGCCCAGGCCATTGGCCAGCTCGCGCCAGGCCAGATAGTGAAACCGGGCGGTGTCGACGATGACGCCGTCCAGATCGAACAGGGCCGCCTTCATGGACTGAAAGAGAGGATGGGCGGCGTAATTTTCTGACACTTTGAAAGACATCGAGTCTGCAGACGCTCTCACTCGCTGGGCAGCGCTGGCACGCCTTGCACCAGGAACTGGGGATGCCGGGCGTTCTGCTCCAGCACGCGGATCTGGACGCGCTCTTTTTCGATCGCGATTTCGTAGACATTGCTGCCGAAACGGTAGGGGACGACGACCTTCTGCCAGTGCGCCGGCAGGCGCGGCGTGATGCTGATACCCGACGCCGTGTTGACGATCCCGCAGAAGCCTTTGACCACCGCCAGCCAGGCGCCGCCGTTGGCCGCCGGGTGCGTGCCGCCGATGAACAGGTCGCCGACGTACTGCTTCGACTTGCCGGTGATGTCGATCGTCGCGGTCTGCATGAAGTAGCGATACGCGAACTCCATCTCCCCGATCTCGGCCGCCACGATCGCGTACGAGCAGGCGCTGAGGCTGGAGCCGTGCTCGGTGCGCGGCTCGTAATACGTCCAGTTGGCGCGCTTGACGGCGGTGTCGTAACGGTCGGCGAAGGTGCTCAGCGTCAGCACGACGTCCGCCTGCTTCAAGATCTGCGTCCAGACCGCCAGGCCCTCGCCACCGCCCAGGTACTCGTGCGGGTGCTTCTTGCGCGCGTTGAGGTCGGCCAGCGACACGTCTTCCAGGGTGAAGTAACGATCGAACTGGGGGATGACGCCGGTCTGGGGATCGGGCCTGGCGACGTACAGCTTTTCGGCCATATCGCGGATCTGCGGCAAGATCTCGCCGAACCTGGTGCGCTCCAGGACCTTGGCGTGCGCGGCCGGATCCTGCTGTTCCAGCGTCTCATAGACCCACAGGGCGGTCTCGATCGTATGGGCCGCCAGCACGCTGGTGTAGTAGTCGTTGTTGACGCGCTCGTGGTACTCGTCCGGTCCGGTCACGTCCAGCAGTTCGTAGCGGCGCTTGGTGGGATTGAAGTACGACCAGGAGAGCAGAAAGCGCGCACACTCGTAGATGACCTCGGCGCCCCCCTCGCGCAGCAGCGAGAGGTCACCGGTCACGCGGCAGTATTCGCGAAACGCCAGGGGGATGTCGCTGCTGATGTGAATCTGCTTGTCGCGGAAGAAGGTGCGGGTGGGACGACCGGTGAACACGCTGGTCACGTTGAACTCGGTGCAGGCGTCGTAGCCGTTCTCCTGACTTTCCCAGGCATAGAACGCGCCGTCGTATCCGTACTGGCGCGCCTTGTCGCGCGCGCCCGGCAAGCCGGTGACCCGGTACTCCAGCAGGGTCCGGGCGATCGCTGGATTGGTGTGAACGAAGAACGGAAACATGAACATCTCCGTGTCCCAGAAGATCGCCCCCTTGTAGACCTGCCCGGAGAGTCCGCGGGCCGGGATCGACGTGGCCCTGGTGTGATAGGGCGCGATCACCAGCAGGTGATACAGGCTGTACCGAAGCGCGTGCTGGGCCTCGTCGTCGCCCTGGATCTGCACGTCGCTGCCGCGCCACAGGCCCTTCCAGATCAACTCGTGGTCGGCCAGCAACCTGTCGTAGCCGGGGACGGCCAGCGCCGCCAGCTTGGCGCGCACGGCGGGCAGGGTGCTCGGTTGGTCGTCGCCGTAGCCGACATAGCCGAACAGGAACACGGTCTGGACTTCGCCCGCTTTCAGCTTGAGGCTGGTCTGCTTGTAGGCCTGCTTTTCGTGCTTCAGATCCGTCAGGCCGGGAGCGCCCTTGATGACCGTGGCGGACAGGACGGGGATCTTCTTTTCCAGCGTCGTGGAAAACAGCGCCACGGTGTCGTCCCCGCATTCGACGCGATAGGGCGCCAGGTGCGGGCCGTTGATGTCCCAGACGTCGCCGTCGACGCCGGCGATCAACTGGACCTCGACATCCCTGGTCGCGCTCAGCGAGACCTTGCTGCACAGCAGATTCGCCTGGGCCATGGACGCAAAGCGCTCGCTCTTCACCGTGATGCAGGTGCTGGGGTCTGCTGGATCCGCCAGGAACACCGTCTCGCGGGCGGCCACGCCGCGCTGAAAATCCAGGCCCTGGGCATGGCTCTCGGTGCTGGAGTCAACGGCGTGCAGTCGATTGCCAAAGGCGGTGACCTGCAGGAACAGCGGATTGGGGAGGTTGATCGGCTCCCGCCATTTGCCGGGATATTGATCGTAGATGCCGGTGGGGATGCAGGCGACCTTCTCGGCCTGCCCGTATTCGTCCAGCGTGCCGCGCACACCGACAAAGCCGTTGCCGATCAGAAACTTGTTACCCAGCTGATCGGCTGATTCGCGCGTTGGTTTTTGCCGGTCCCACAAGGACCATTTGCCGTTGCTGCTCATCTGTTCACGCTTTGGGCTGGGTGAGCTCAGCTCGCGCGCTCGGTGGCCCGCTCACGGGCGGACTCGCTGGCGGGCTCACGCGCGGGCGCGCTGGTGGACTCACGCGCGGGCGTGCTGGTGGACTCATTCGCGGGCGTGCTGGTGACCTTGGCCGGAAGGTGGAGGCCCTCCTTGCCGATTTCGTGGTTGACGCCCCACACGTTCACCTTCAGCGCCGGACCCGATACGGTCTTGATGCTGGTCCCCTCCGGCGTCAGCTTCACGCGCACCACGGAGTTGCGAACGCAAAGGCCGAACTCCAGCGACTTCCACTCCCTGGGCAGGACCGGGTTCAGCAGCAGCTGATCGCCGTCCGAGCGCAGCCCGCCATAGCCATAGATGATGTTCATCCAGGCGGCGGCCAGCGCCGTCGTGTGCAGACCTTCGTGCGTGTTGCGGT
>JAXDMH010000337.1:0-9035 GCA_034666225.1 Myxococcales bacterium | reverse complement strand
CAGAGATGGACGTCCAACCACAAGACGCTACTGCCGCTCGTACGAGCCGAGATCGCAGGCGGTGCCGACGGGGGCGGGGCGGGGCAGACCGCGCTGATCGCTCGCCGGGCAGACCGAACCAAGGCCGCCGACAAACGCATGCAGGGCCGTGCTGGTGGTGGGGATCTCGTGCGTCTTGGTCGGCCCGCCATTGTCAGCCAGGGGCAGGATGTTGCTGTTGGCCAGGATGTCCACCTGCTTGAGTTGGTCTGTTGTCCAGGGCGTGATGCCGTCAAAGGTGCCGAAGACGTTGCGCCACTTGATGTCCAGCCCGTCTTCGCCGTGCGGGTTGCCGGTGTAGTCCTGGGGCGTGCCACTCGGCAGGAAGTTCTTGGCGACGATCGAGGAATGGGTATACGTGTTGGCGTGTCCGTCGACGTAGACGCCCGCGCCGTGCAAGCCGTGGTTGTAACCGACGGTGGTCCAGCTCAGTTCCAGATAGGAGTTGGTGTCATGGATGGAATAGACACCGCCGCCGACGTCCGAGGCGGTGTTGGTGCTGATGGTGGAGCTGATTCCGTAGCAGCGCCCCGAGCTGTAGATGCCGCCGCCCTTCAGCGTGGCGGTGTTGTTGGAGATGGTGCTGCTGGCGAAGTAGATGCCGTTCGCGGCCGCGTTATAGATCCCGCCGCCGTTGCCGCTGGCCTTGTTGTTCTGCACCGTGCTTTGCGACAGGTTCACCGCCTTGTTGGGGCCCAGGGTGTAAATGCCGCCACCGTCGGCCGAGGCGGAGGCGCCCTCGATGGTGGCGTTGGTCAATTGCACATCCCCATCGGAGTTGAACAGGCCGCCCCCGTTGACGGCGGTGTGCGTGCCCGTCACCTTGCCGCCGGTCATGGTCACGATGCCGAGATAGTTGTAGATGGCGCCGCCATTCTTCAGCGCGGTGTTGGACTGGAGCGTGGTCCGGTCCATGTACAGGGTGCTCTCGTCGATGATGACGCCGCCGGCGTTCGACGACGACTTGTTGCCGCTCACCGTGCACTGAACCAGCGATATCGGACTGACGCTGCCGTAGAGGCCGGCGCCGCTGAACGCCGACGAGTTGTTCGACACCGAGGTGCCGCTGAGGAGGATCCCGCTCGAACCCGTGGTGTAGATACCGCCGCCGTTCTTGCCGGTCTTGTTGTTCTGCACCTTCGATCCCGACATGGTGAGCCTGCCGGTGTTGTAGACGCCGCCGCCTGGGAGCGGGGTGTCGCCGCCCTGGACCACGCAGTTGTTCGCAGCCAGGGTGCCCTGGTTGTTGATGACCTGGGCGCTGAACGACCCGACGCGCTGGATGGTGATGCCGGTCAGGGTCAGGCTGGCCCCGGCTTGCACCAGGATCACCCGCTGATCGACCGCCCCCTCGACGAAGTCCTTGTTTGCGACCTTGGAGGTGATCTCCACGCCGGTAACCGCGATGCCGACGCCGTCGACGCCGACGGTGTAGTGAGCGCCCGTCCCCTCGAGGACGATCTTCTTGCCGCCCCCCACGTTGACGCACCCGTGCAGGCCCGACCCGTTGGTGGTCTTCCCCATGTTGACCGAGTCGATCGCCTCGGCCAGGTTGCACCTGGTGTCTTCGACGAAGGTACAGTTCGCCGCCTCCGTGGCCTTGATGTTGTAGTCGGCCCGGGCTTCGCCCGCGGCCAGCAAGAGCGCCATCGGCAAGGCGGACGCCACAAATCCCCAGGACACCGGTCGTGTTCGTTTCATCATCACAGCTCTAACACCCGAGCGCCCGATCCCGGCAACATGGGAGCAACGCTCGAAGGTCGGCGTTGCTCCCATCGGCCCGGTGACCCTTCCTGGCCTTGGCTAGCGAGCGCTGATCGTCAGCTCGACCAGACCCGGCATCTTCCCCAGGGCGGCCGTCGCCGACGACAGCCCGGCCAGTCGCGCCCGCAGGCAGCTCTCCAGGGCGCTGTTCGCCCCGACCACCGCCAGGATGCGCACGTGGCCACCAGCATCGATGCTCAGCCGCAGCCGGATCGGCTTGCTGGACCCGCCGGTTTCTCCACACGCCGCCGCACCCGCTGACTGTCGCAAGGCAGCCCGCAACGCCGTCAGCAACGCCCCCGTCGGACCAACCGACGTTGCCCGAGCGACCGTCACGACCAGGCCGGACGGTTCTTCTTCGCCGCCGGCCCCCTCCAGCGGCTCGTCCGAGACCGCGCGCTTGCCGGGCCTGGACACCTTGGCGGCATCCAACCCCTGCTTCGGCGCACGCATCGAGGACGGCATCGGCGGCGGCGCGGCGGCCGGCGCCGGCGACCGAGCCAAGTTCTCCAGCGACGATTCCTCTTCAACCGCTCGCTTCGCTCTCTTGTTGAGATAGGCGTGCCCCGCCAGCCCTCCCGACCCCATGGCCGCCTGGACAGACAGGTTCGAGACGCCTTCCGGCATCGGCAACGGCTGGCGCACGGTGCTGCCCTGCCCGCCGGCGTTGACCACCTGCGAATCGACAGCCACGAACGACGTGAACGCCGTCAGCAGGTGATAGTCGAGGCCCAGCGTGGTGATGGCGTCCTCGGCCGGCTGGCCGGCGCCCATGGCCCGTTCGTCATCCAGCGTCTCGACCCAGCGCCGCGCCCACAGCCAGCGCAGGGCCGCGTTCTGCGGGCGGACGTCCGACGACCGAACCTCGACCTTTTCGTATCGCCAACCGGCGCCGCCCGAGCCGGTGATTTCGATCTGGCCACCCGCCGTGCCGCGATACTTGCCGAAAAGAATCAGCGGCCGCCGCGCCATCAGATCGGGCAGCTGCTGCGGGGCCACGTCGTAGGCGTCGAAGCCGGCAAAGCGCACCTTGACGTTGGTCAGCACCGGCTGTTCGACATAGGCGCCCAGCTTGTGCGCCGCCTCGGCCGCCTTCTCGGGGCGCAGCACCACGAACGGCTCGCCCTGGCCGGCGCGGGCCATCCCTTCGATCAAGCCGCGGTTGACGCCCGTACCGATGCCGAACGCGAACAGGTTGGCCTCGGACAGATGCTCGCGAATGAACCGGAACGCCTGCGCCTCCACCCCCACGAATCCGTCGGTGACGACCACGACCGTACGCGAAACCGACGCCGATGACGCCGCTCTTTTGGGAATGCGGTACGCCATCTCCAGGCCGCCCATCAACTCTGTTCCGCCGCCGCCCGTCTGCCGTTCGATGCGGGCCACGGCGCCGGCGATCTGCGCGGGCGTGGCCGGCATCGATCCCGCCGGGCTCATCACCTCGGCCGCGCCCGAGAACAGCGCCACGTTGAAATAGTCGGTCGGACGCAGCCTCCCCAGCAGATGGCGCATCAGCTCTTTCGCGGTGTCGAGCGGAAAGCCGTGCATCGAACCCGACACGTCGAGCAGGAAAATGTATTCGCGCGGCGGGATCTCCGCGGGCTGGGGGCTGCGCGGCGGCTCCATCATCAGCGCGAAGAAGTTCTCCCGGCGCCCACCACCGGCGGCATCCCCTTGTCCCTCCCACAGCAGGACACCGCTCTGGATCTTGTCGCCGGCCAGCCGATAGCGCAGCACGAAATCGTGGTTGCCGCCGCCCGGGCCCGCCAGCCGCACGTCGGCTCGTCCGGGCGTCCGATAGTCGACGGTGATGGCGTGCGACGGCGACGACAGCTCGCGAATGGGAATCGCCGTCTCCAGGTGAACGCGAATGTCGAACCGGTACGGCTCGGGCGTCCCCGCGGGAAGATGCGGGTTGGCCATCCACTGGTCCGCGCCCGGATCGGCGCCACCGGTGTAACGCGGTCCCACCACCGTCGGGTAGACCAGCTCGTAGATGGCGTTCTCCGGAACCAGCATCTCAGAGTAATCCAGCGCCACCGCGATCTTGTCGCCGGGCATGATGTTGGCGACGTTCATCGTGAAGACGTTGGCGCGCTCCTGCTCCAGCAGCGCCGCGCGCTTCCCCTCACGGCGCGCCGTCTCGTAACTCTCGCGCGCCGCCTGCCGGCGATCGATGTTCGCCTCGATGGTGCGGGTCCCGATGGTCATGCGCACGGCGTGGACCGCGGCGCGCGTCGACGCCGGAAAAACGTAGACCGCCTCGATGGGCCGGCGACCGCTGTTCTCGAACTGCTGGCTGACCTGCACGTGGGCGATCACACCGGCGATGTCGACAACCGCCGAGGTGGCCTTCAGCGGCACGCGCTCGCTGCCGTCACTTCCCTCGCCCACCACCAACAGGTAAGGAGCGAAGCTGCGATCGTTCGCCGCCACGTCGCCACCCCCGGCAGCGCCGTTGAACGAAACCACGCCGGTGCGCCCCGCCAGCTGGGTCAGCACCGTCGACGGTGAAAACGGTTTCGACGACGCGGGCGTCGCCGCCGGCGTGGCCGGGCTGGCGGCGGGCGAGGCCGCCACGGCGACGGCAAGAGCAAACAGACGGACGTGTCTCAGATGTGTGCGCACCATGGTCATCCTCCTCGGCACCGGGCCCCTGGCTCCGGGCTCTGACCATGACGACGCGCCAGCCGCGAAAAAGATCTGCGGCGACTATCGATCGCGCCGGCTACCAGCGGCCAGGCACTTAGCGCTTGCTGACCGTGCGGGCGATCTCGGTGAAGACCGAGTTCGAGGCATAACGTTCGCCGCCGTCGGGCAGGATCACCACCACCCGCTTGCCGGCCATGCCGGGGCGCTTCGCGATCTCCAGCGCCGCAAACAACGCCGCGCCGCTGGACATGCCGGCCGCGATCCCTTCCCGACGCGCCAGGTCCAGCTGCGTCGTCACCGCCTGTTGCTCGGTGACCGCCACCACCTCGTCGATGACCGCGCGGTTCAAGATCTCCGGGATGAAACCCGCCCCCAGACCGGGCAGGTGATGCGGCCCGGCGGCACGTCCGGAAAGAACCGCCGCCGTGGCCGGTTCGACCGCCACCACCCGGCAGGTGGGACGGCGGGCCTTCAGCACCTCGCCCACGCCGGTGATGGTGCCGCCCGTGCCGACGCCGGTCACGAAGACGTCGACCTCGCCGCCGGTGTCGGCCCAGATCTCTTCGGCGGTGGTGCGGCGGTGGATCTCCGGATTGGCCGGATTGCGAAACTGCTGCAGCATCACGGCGCCCGGCTTGACCGCCACCAGCTCCTCCGCCTTGCGAACAGCCTCGCGCATCAGCGATCCGGGCGTGAACACGATCTCCGCCCCCAGCATGCGCAGGAAACCGACGCGCTCCTGCGAGATGTGCTCGGGCATGACCAGGGTCAGCGCGTAACCTTTGGCCGCGGCGACGAACGCCAGCGCGATGCCGGTATTGCCGCTGGTTGGTTCAATCAGCGTGGCGCCCGGCCGCAAGACACCCCGGCGTTCCGCGTCCTCGACCAGGGCCACGCCCACGCGGTCCTTGACGCTGCCGCAGGGATTCCGCGATTCGATCTTCACGCAGATCCGCGCGCCGCCCCCGCCCAGACGCCTCAGCTCGACCATCGGCGTCCGCCCCACCGATTGCACCACGTCGCCGAAGATCATCACTCTTTTGTAACACGGGCTGCCTGGAGCGGCGCCGGCCTCGTGTGTACAGTCTCACCCCGGAGCAATCACCATGAACAGCGCCTCCGCGACCCCGTCCCAGCGAGTTCTCCTTGGCCCCGGTCCCAGCGACGTGCCGGCGCGCGTGCTGGCGGCCCTGGCCAGCCCCACCCTGGGCCACCTCGATCCCGAGTACCTGGCCATCATGGACGAGACGCGGACGCTGCTGCAGCAGGTGTTCCGGACCCAGAACAAATTGACCCTGGCCATGTCCGGCACCGGCAGCGCAGGCATGGAAGCCTGCGTGGCCAACCTGTTAGAGCCGGGCGACGAGGCGATCATCTGCGTGGCCGGCGCGTTCGGGGCGCGCATGGCCGACATGGCCGAACGCCAGGGAGCCTCGGTACGCTTGGTCAACGCCGCCTGGGGCGCCACCATTGATCCAGCGGCCGTCGAAGCCGCGCTGAAGGCGCAGCCCGGCACCAAAGTGGTCGGCATCGTCCACGCCGAAACGTCGACAGGCGCCCATCAACCCTTGGAAGAGATCTCGCGCCTGGTCCACGACGCCGGCGCTCTGTTGATCGTCGACGCTGTCACGTCGCTGGCCGGTCACGAGCTGCGCATCGACGACTGGCGCATCGACGCCTGCTACAGCGGCACGCAAAAATGCCTGTCCTGTCCCCCCGGTTTGTCGCCGGTCACCTTCGGCACCGCCGCGCTGGAGGCGATGGACCGTCGCAAGACGAAAGTCCGCAGCTGGTACCTGGATCTGTCGTTGATTCGAAACTACTGGGGCGCCGATCGCGTGTACCACCACACCGCGCCGGTGAACATGACCTACGCCCTGCGCGAAGCGCTGCGCGCCGTCGTCGAGGAGGGATTGCCGGCGCGCATCGATCGCCACCGCAAGAATCACCTGGCCCTGCGCGCCGGCCTGGAAGCGATGGGCCTGGCGTACGTCCCTGAACACAGCCTGGCGACGTTGAACGCGGTCCACGTACCGGCCGGCGTCGACGATGCCCAGGTCCGGGGCCGGCTGCTCGCCGATTTCGGAATCGAGATCGGCGGCGGCCTGGGGCCGTTCAAGGGCAAGGCGTGGCGAATCGGGTTGATGGGCGCTTCCAGCACCCGTCGCAATGTGACGCTCTTCCTGGGCGCGCTCGAAACCATCCTCGCCGACCAAGGCCAGTCCGTGCCGCGGGGCGCGGCCCTGGCGGCCGCGGCCCAAAGCTATGGCACCGACGGTGGTGGCCGGACCAATCAACAATAACTGGAAAAAAATAGTATTCTGCATTATGTATAGATGATTGGCAGATGTTGTTAACTCCGCTTAACGTGTTCTCTGCTGATTCTTTGATCGAGAACCGTCGCTGGAAGGTACCGATCAACAGTCACCTGTAAAACGATTCGCCCACCGGCTGAGTGAATCATCGGTTCTGGCCAGGGGTCTGGGAAACGGCGTGGTCGCGGCTGCTGTCATCGCTCTGCAGTTAAGGAGATCCCATGACACGTTCCGTTCGTCTGGGCGCCCTCGCCCTCGTTGCCCTGGGTGGATTTGGTTGCGGCGGTGGCATTCTGGATGATTCTCATGTCGGCGGAGGCAACACCGGAGGCGCGGGCGGCACGCAGATCCCGTCCACCGGCTCGGGAGGAAGCACCACCGGCACGGGCGGCTCCGTCGTCGACGAAGACGCGGGCGCCGGTGGCGGCAGCGCGCCCCAGGACGCCACCACCGGTCCGACCGACGCCATCGTGGGAGGCAGCTTTGATTCCAGCGCCGCTGATCCCGGCACCGACGGCGACGGCATCCGCATGTTGCCCGGCAACTACAAGGCAGCGCCCGAGTTCAGTCGCCAGGCCGGCGTTCCGCAGGGCAAGGTCATTCGATTCACGATGGGCATGGCCAGCACCATCTATCCCAAGGCGCCCACCAATCGGGCCGTCGCCGTCTACGTGCCGTCCCAGTACAAGATGGGCACGCCCGCTGCGGTGATGGCGTTCCAGGACGGAACGAATTTTTATGGATTCGACACCGCCGTCCCTGTCGTCCTGGACAACCTGATCGCCAAAGGGTCGGTCCCGCCCATCGTCGGCGTCTTCATCAGTAATGGCGGCGGCGACGCCGTCGGCAGCGAGCGCGGTCTGGAATACGACACCGTCTCCGGCCTGTACGCCGAATTCGTCGACAAGGAGGTCTTCCCGCGCGTCGAGATGGAGACGCAGAAGCAGCTGCCCACGCAGGCGGTCACCTTCACCAAGGACCCCGAAGGTCGCGGCACCATGGGCGGCAGCTCGGGCGGCGCCGGCTCGTTTTCCATGGCCTGGTGGCACCCGGATCTGTTCCGGCGCGTGATCACCTTCTCGGGGACGTACGTGACGCAGGTGCCGGCCAGTTCGCCGTTCCCGCACGGCTGCTGGATTTATCATGACAAGGATCCCTACGATGCCACTGGGCCCAACGGCCTCATCGTCGCGCACTGCGAGAGCGCGGCCAATCCGGCGGCCGGCAGCAGCACCCCCGGCCCTTGCGACACGCCGCTGACCCAGACCGCCTGCGAAGCGGTCGCTGGCTGCGCCTGGAACACCACGGTGAACAAACCGATCCGCATCTGGCACGAATCGGGCTCCAACGATCTGGGCGCCGGCGGCAGCCCGACCGGCTATCGCAACTTTGATCTGGCCAATCAGCGAATGGCCGCCTCGTTCCAGAAGCGCGGCTATCACTTTCACTACGACCATGCCCAGGGCGCTGGTCACGTCGATCAAGGACCGCTGCGCCAGACGCTGCCCGAAGGCCTGACCTGGCTGTGGCGCGGCTACAAGGCCACCGGTCGATAGTCGACACGTCGACACGTCGCCACGCCGCCGCCACCGTCGTCGCGCCGGTAGCGTGGTCGGCGCGCACAAGGGTGTGAACGCGATGCACACGCCGCGCGCGGAGGAGTGAGCCCGATCATCAGGGCTGCTGTTAAGTCGACGCTGGGCGCGGGTCGGTGACGATGTGCCCGTGGCATCGTCCTTGAACAGACAGCCGGTCATGATCCGGACGCTGCTTCTGGTGGGAATGGCGGCCCTGACCGTCGGGTGCGGCACAGTCAGATTCAGAGTTCCCATCGCCGAGGTACAGCGACTGGCCGAGTTGCCGCCGGCAGAACGCGGGAACCAAGTCCGGGTCATCCCTTGGGACACGCCGCCAGACAGCGCACGGGGCATGTTGGTGCCAGCGCCCGCGCCGGCGGTGATCGAGCAGCCGGTCGGCGGCGGCGGCTTCTACGTCGATGTGTCGGTGCCCGTCGGTCCGGTTGCCGGGGGCCACCCGCGGCCGCATGCCTTTCCAGCAGCGCACGCCTCGCGATCGCCAACAGCGTCCAGTCCCGGATCATTTCGCGGCGGCCCCGTGGCCCGCGCACCCAGCAGCGGGCCTTCCCCTTCCACGTGGAGGGGCACACCGACGGGCACTCGCGCGCCGTCCGTGCCCCATCGCACCTCGTTTTCGTCGTCGGGCGGCCACCATCATCATGGCGGAGGTGGTGGCGCTTCCGGC
>JAXDMH010000336.1:0-6408 GCA_034666225.1 Myxococcales bacterium | reverse complement strand
CCTCGCGGGGATGGACGCGTCTATGCGCCAGAAGGTGGCGCTCACCGCGGCTCATCTGCTCTGCGAGGGCCGTATCGCCGACATGGGCATGGGTTCGGGAGGCAGCAGCCACGCGCTCGCCGCGCTTTATCCTCGCCTGCAGGTCGTCGGCGTCGACATCGACGACATGATGGTGGCGCGTGCCCGCGACCACTACCGGGCGCCCAATCTGTCGTTCGTTGCGGGCGACATCGCGCAGACCGTGTTTCCGCCTGGTACCCTCGACGGCATCTTCGACTCGTCGGTTCTGCACCACGTGACCTCGTACGGGGGGTACCGGTACCAGAACGCCGCTGAGGCCCTGGGGGCACAAGTGGTCGAGCTCAAGGAGCACGGTGTGCTGGTGGTCCGCGATTTTCTCGACCCAGGTCCGGCCTCGGTGTTCCTCGACATCCCAGCCGATGACGGAGACGACTCGGACGATCCGGCACGGTGCTCGACAGCGGCGCTGCTCGAGAGGTTTTCGCGTGAGTTCCGCTCGCTCGCAACCCATCCCGGCTGCGCCGTCGAACGAATCGAAGGTAGCGGTGGCGCGCCTCCGTTGCGGACAGGCTGGCGGCGTTACCGCCTCTCGCACAAGCACGCGGCCGAGTTCCTGCTTCGCAAGGACTACCGCACCGACTGGACCAGCGAGATCAAGGAGGAGTACACATACTTCACGCAGGACCAGTTCGAGGCGCTATTCGCGCGACTGGGCCTGCGGGTCCTGGCGTCGGCGCCCCTCCGCAACCCGTGGATCGTTCGCCACCGCTTCGAAGGCCGCTGCCTCCTGCACGACGCGGCGGGAACGCCCCTGGAGATGCCGGCGACAAACTACATCATCGTCGGAGAGAAGGTGCCCGCCTCCGATGGCGTAGCCTTCCGGCGGGCGGGGCCCGCGCCAGCGCCGGGGTTTCTGCGGCTCGAGCATCATCGACACCGCACGACGGGCCAGGTGTTCGACCTCGCGGCGCGGCCCTTCGCGACGGTCGACGTCATTCCGTTCTTCGACCTTGGCGGCCTGGTCTACGTTCTGGCGCGGACCAGTTATCCGCGACCGATCCCGCACGGCCATCAGTCCCTCGACGGTGCGCGGCCTCCTGGCTACATCGCCGAGCCGCTCAACGTGATCCAGACCGATCGCCCCCTCGGACGAACGGTGGAAGAGACGCTGTCACGGGCGGCGGACATCGCGCCCCTGAGCATTCGCCGCATGCAACCAGGCACGACCTACTACCCGTCCCCGGGCGGAGTCATGGAAGAGGTCAGATCCGTCCTGGTTGAAATCGATCCGCTGTTCACGAACACGCCCGCTGCCAGCATATCGGGCTTCAGCACATCGGGACGGGTGCGCGCCATCGAGGCCCGCCAGCTTTTGCGTGCCGCACAGGTCGGCGGCTTGCCCGATGCGCGCCTCGAGCTCAACGTCTACGAACTCCTGCACCGGACCGGTCAGCCGCGCGGCGCCTGGATAGGCGAGGAGATCCGACTCGAAGCCTCGTCTCCTGCCGTGGCAACGACGCCAATTGAGGCCGTGCTGCAACGCCCGCAGCGCCGAGCGTTCGAATCGACGACCGAAGGCGCGAAATTCTTGCGACTGGAGGCCGCGGCATTCGAGGAGCTCGACGCCGAGGGGCGCGTGGTCGCCGTCCAGACGCTCGAATCGGTGGCGCCGATCCCCCTGGGCACCAACACCATCGCCGTCGCGTTGCTCGCCAGAGTGGGCGACCAGGTCCTCATGGGTGTGGACGAGGACGACCTCCCCGCTGCCCAGGGATTCCGCGGCAACAGCAACCTGGTCGTCACGCCGGCGTGGCGCTTGCCAGTCGCCATCACCACGATCTCGCGAGCACGAGCCTGGATCACGGACCGGCTTGCTACGGAGTACGGGCTCGAGATCCGCGAAACCTGGGAGCTGGGCGGCTCCTATCGTCCCTCGCCTGGGCTAACCCCCGAGACCGTCTACCCGCTGGCTGTCGAAGTGACGAGCCGTCGCGAAGGCGGGCGGTCACTGTTCTGGGTACCACTCACCAGCCTTGTCGCCCACCGGGCAGAGCTGCCGGACGGCCACCTCCGGGTGATGATGCTGCGGGCCGCCCATGCACTCGAGAGCCAGGGCTCGGCGTAGGCTGAGCGAGCGTTGAGCGTCAGCGAGCCGCCGGACGGGTCAGAGCCTGGAGCGCTCGGCGAAACGCCCGCTCGATCGTGTCATCGAAGGCGACCAGCACCACCCGCTCCAGCGTTTCGAACGACGTCAATTCGTCGTGGATCGTCTCGACGGCAATCTTCGCCGCGCGCGGCAAGGGAAAACGATAGGCGCCGCAGCTGATCGCGGGGAACGCAATTGATCTGACGTCGTGCTGACGAGCCAGGCGCAGGCTCTCGCGATAGCAAGAAGCGAGGAGTTCGTCCTCGTTATTGTGCCCGCCGTCCCAGACCGGGCCGACCGCATGAATCACATACTTGGCGGGCAGCCGATAGCCCGCCGTGATCTTCGCGTAGCCGGGCTTGCACCCGCCCAGCGTTCGGCACTCCACCAGGAGATCCGGTCCGGCGGCATCATGGATCGCCCCGTCCACCCCACCGCCTCCGCAGAGTGCAGCGTTCGCAGCATTGACGATCGCATCGACCGCCAAGGTCGTGATGTCACCCTTGAGAACAACCACTCGATTCATCGCCGCTCTCCCTGCTTGCGCGCCATGGGGGAGCATAACTGGAGTGCCAGCGAGGGGACACGTCGGTCGCCGACTCGAAGTGCAGAGCTTTGTACGCACAACCCCCAGAAGACGGGCTCGTCGATCGATGTGTACACGACCTTCCCGTGGGAGGCGTTGTGTGGCGAGGTCGCAAAGCTCAGGATCCAGCGCCGCACGCCCGACAACATCGTCGCCCTGCGCGCGGCTGTGGCGGCGACTGGCGCCTTCGACGGCGAGCCGCCCGAGCCCGATCCGCCCGCCGCTCCAGCACCCTCATCAGGCCGCGGAACTCCGCCACTTTCTCGCTCGTTTGCTACACCGCTTGCTGCCCACGCCGCGGATTCCAAAGGAATCCGCGACGTTTCGTCGTGGAGGCGCCGGGAGTCGAACCCGGGTCCGGAAGTGCTCCGCTCATGGCCCTACGTGCGTATCCGGTGATTGGTTTTCGTCCCTGGGTTGGCCCACCGGCCGGGCATCCCAGGGCTTAGCCTTCCCTGTGTCTCGCGGCCGCGCCGGAAAGCGCTGCTCGTCCGCAAAGCCCACTAAGTGTCCGCTTCCCTAGGCCGTAGGCAGTTCCAGGGGTTGCGGTCTAGTCCGTTTTTTAGGCGGCCAGAGCAAACGAGTTATCGTTCGCTGTTGTTTTTTTTGCCCGTTTTTACGAGGCCTCGGGCGCCTCGGCACGCGTCACAAACTTTGCTTACCCCCGTCGAAACCGTTTCGCCCCCGAATCCTTTTCGGGATCGGGCACAGTATAGCCGATGGATGGGTGGGTGCTCACCGTCGTCGTGGCTGCGGCGCCGGCGCTTTTCCTGCTCAGCTTCTTCTATCTAAAAGACCGCTACGAACGCGAACCGCTCCTCCATCTCCTGGCCGCGTTCGGCCTGGGCCTGTTCGCCATGCTCGCGGCGCGCGGCCTCGGCTCGGCCCTGGAAGGAATGGTCTCATCCGACTGGCTGGTCCTTGGCGGCGAACCAGCCAAGCTGTTCGACGCCTTCATCCTCTCGGGCCTGGCCGAAGAATTCTCCAAGTGGATCATCCTCATCGCCGCGGTCTATCACTGGGACGAATTCGACGAACCGCTGGACGGCGTGGTCTATGGCGCGGCCATCGCCCTCGGGTTCGCCACGCTGGAAAATCTTCTCTACGTCTCGCGCCTCGGGCTCACCATTGGTTGGAGCCGCGCCCTGTTCGCGGTTCCTCTTCACGCTCTGTGTGGTGGCAGCATGGGTTACTACGCCGGCCGGTCAAAGTTCGATCACGGCACGGCGCTGTGGCGCGACCGCGTCCTCTGCCTGGCGGTCCCCATCCTTTTTCACGGCCTCTACAACTACGCCCTGCACCACGGCCTCGGCGCGCGGGTCTGGGCCCTCATCACGATCCTCTCGGCGGCGCTGTGGCTGTTTGTTCTGCGCCGCGTTCACCGGGCGCAATATGCTTCGCCTTTTCGCCCCGATCGCACGCTGCCCCCGCCGCCCCGCCGTGGCTCCCGACCGCGCGGCTGAACCGACCGACGGTCAATGCTAAGCTCCTCGCATGCGACTGTCCTACACCCCCGTGTGGCTGCTGCTCCTCGCCTTCGGCTGTTCAAAGGCAACTCCCCCTGCCGCGCCCCCCGCGCCGGCAGCGGGTCACACCACCGCGCCTGATCCCGGGTTCGACAAGGCCTGGGCCAACCTGGCGCAAAAGGGCGTCGACGCTTTTTACATCGAGGACGATCGTGGTGAAGGGCTGATGGGCAACGTCCTGCGCGCGCAAGGTGGCGCCCTGGCGGTCGCTCCCGACCTGCAGGCCAGCCTGCGCCAGCCGGGCGCCCGCCCCCTGCCCCTGTCGCCCGATCCCGAGGACGTGCAAAAGGTGATTCGGCAAAACTTGAGCGGCGTGAAATCCTGTTACCTGCGCATCACGCGCGACGGCGAGTCGCGCTCTGGCAAGGCCATTGTCAGCTTTCAGGTCGGCGCGTCCGGTCACGTGGAGGAGCTGCGCGTTGACGCGCCCGCGTTCAGCGGCACCTCGCTGCCTGCCTGTGTGACCGGCCAGATCGCACACTGGACGTTCCCCGCCTCGCAAAAAGGCGGACTGGCCATCAGTTACCCGTTCGTTTTCGTGGGCGGTTAACCGCGCCCATTCTGCCTTTGCCTTTTCGCGCTTCCAGGGTAAGACGGGGCCATGTTGGTCGCTGGCGCCGGTGCAGCCGTGCACGCGGACGGATTCACGGCCGCCGGTCTCGCCGCTCACCGTGCACTTGTCGCGGCGGGAACGACGACGGCGGATACGATTCTGGTCTTCGCGGGCTCGCGCCACGATGACGACGAATACGCCGGCGTCCTGAAAGGCATCCGCCAGCGCATACCCGGCGCGGTGGTCATCGGCTGCTCGGCGACGGGCGTGTTGACCGCCGACGAGGAACTGGAAAACGGCAACGCCGTCGCTGTCCTGGCGCTGTCCGGCGATCCCAAGCTGCCGCCGCCGCTGGTGGTGCGCGAGCTGCGCCACGACGCCCGCACCGCCGGCGCCCGCCTGGGGCGTGCCGCCATGGAAACGCTGGGTGGCAACACCCAGGGCGCCGCGCTGGCGATGCTGATCGATCCCGGCGAGCTGGACGCCGCCGATTTCATCCTGGGCGTGGCCGACACCGCGCCTGGTCTTTTGTTGACCGGCGCCGGCGCATCGGGCGGTGCGCGCGGCTCCCGCATCTTCATGGACGGCGCTGCCCACGCCGACACGTGCGTGGCGCTGGTGCTGCCGGCCGCGTTGCACCCCACGTTCGGCATGACCCAGGGCTGCCAGGGGCTGTCCGATCCCATGACCATCACAGCGGCCAACGGAAACGTCATCCTCGAGATCGACGGCCGCTCGCCGCAGGACATCCTGCGCAAGATGCTGGCCGATCCGCGTAACCGGGCGCTGGGGACGGCGCTCACCGAACATCTATTGGCGGGGATCGGCGACCTGGTCTCGACGGGACGTTCGGATTATGTGGTGCGACCATTCGCCGTTGCCGAGGACGACGATCGCACGCTGGCCGTCGCGGAACCGGTGCGCGCGGGCCAGACCATCCGCTTCACGCTTCGCGACGCGATCGGCGCCCGCGATGACATGAAAGCGATGCTTGACGAGCAAGCCCAGGCGCGCGGCGACGCCACTCCTCGCTTTGGCGTCTACTTCAACTGCGCCGGCCGGGGCAGCGCCCTTTACGGTCAGCCAGGCCTGGATCCCGAACTCATCCGCCGGCAATTCGGAACGCTGCCGGTGATCGGGATCGAAAGCTCATTCGAAATCGCCCCCGCTTGCGGACGCCCGCGCATCCACATGTTCACGGGCGTCCTCTTACTCGCGGGTTAGTTCGCGTGGGGCGCAGACGGCTTTGCCGTCGAAGCCCCGTCGCGGAATCCTCTGCTATTTGTCTTCCCACCAGAAGACAGTGATGGCCAGGCAGTGGAAGGCTTCATCCGATGACTGGGTCACGATCGTATCGACGATCTGACACTGGGGATGTTCACGAATCCACGCGGTGACCTTCTCGCCCAGGTTCTCCCGCTCCTGCGCCATGGTGGCGGAGAAGACCTTGACGCCGTTAAAGCGCGTTGTTGTGTGGTTCTGGTGCTGTGCCATCAGTTGATTGTTTCCTTACCAGGCGAGGTTGCTTGGTCTGCGAGGTGAAGACGAAGATTCCGCATGAACCCCGTCGCGCGGC
>JAXDMH010000335.1:0-4219 GCA_034666225.1 Myxococcales bacterium | reverse complement strand
GCGATGAGCGCGCCGCCGCCGAATCCCATGATTGCCATCCCGGTCGACATGCCACGCCGATCGGGAAACCAGGCAATCAGCGTCGATACGGGCGTGATGTACCCGATGCCGAGACCACAGCCTCCCAGCACGCCATAGCCGAGGTAGACCAACCACAGTTGATGGGTGCGAATTCCGATGGCGCCCACCAGGAAGCCGAGTCCCCAGCAGATCGCCGCGGTGAGGCCGCTCTTTCGCGGTCCTTGCGCCTGCACCCATTTCCCGAACACGGCGGCCGATGCCCCCAGGCAAAAGATGGCGATCGTGAAGATCCAGCCGAGTTCGGTGAGCTTCCAGTCTCCGGCGATCGACCGGGTGATTCCCAGCTGGCGCGTGAGCGGAAGGTTGAAGACGCTGATCGCGTACGCCTGTCCGATGCAGAGGTGCGTGGCGAGCGCACAAGGCGGAATCAGCCAACGATTGAACCCCGGGGCGGCGACCGTTCGCTCTTTGCTGAAGAGTGTGGCCATGACTAGCCCTCCTGTTCCCAGTCTGGTCACTCTTCAGGCGCAGGGAAGGGCCAGTTTTTACGGTCTCGATCAAATAGCCCGACGCATTCGGTCAGGCACGCCCGCGTTCAACGGCGGCGGCGCAATGCCAGTACGGCAACGACGAGGAGGGCGTCCAGCCAAAGGCGTTTGGTGGCGCCGACGGGTGGGGCGGCGGCCAGTGTGCACCCGCCGTCGCTCGGCGCTGCGCCCATGTTGGTGATCGCCTTCGCCAGAAAGTCAGCGTGCTGGCCGATGCGGATGCTGGTGAAGTTGGTTGCGCAAGGATCCGCGCGCGTGCCGGCCACGAACGAAGCGACGCCGGCCAGCGCGGTCGCTCCACCGACCGTCACCAGCGTCGGCCCGCCGGAGTCGCCGCTGCAGGCGCCCAGGCCGTCGGTCTGATCGAAGCCGAGAAACTGCGCGTTCAGCCACTTCACCGGCTTTTCGACGGCTCGGCGGACGCCAAGGCTATCCGGTTGTTCGGCTTCGCCAAAGCCGACCAGGGTGACGGTCGCTCCGACCTGCAATTGATCGTCAGCCGCCGCCAGCGGCTGCACCACCGGCAGCGTCGCAACGTCGCCGGTAACGCGGACGATCGCCACGTCGTTCCGGCTGCCGATGAAAGCGTCATAGCCAGGATTGATCGTCAGGGCCGTCGCCGGCAGCGGCGGTCCACCGAGGATGCCATTGGGCAGGACGGTGATCTTGGCGGCCGGCAGCGGCACGGGTGGGAGCTTCGGTTCACCCGCGTTGTCGACCTGCACGACACAGTGGGCCGCCGTGAGCACCAGCGCGTCGCGATCCTGGACATGGATGACGGTGCCGCTGCAGATGCCTTGAAGGCCCATGCCCAGGTTCGTCAACAGCGTGACGACGGCGGTGTGCTCGGTGTCTGGTGCGCCGCCGCGGATCGCGGCGCTCACCTTGTCGATTGGGCTCGGCACCGACTCGCCGCAGCCGGCAACGGCGAGCGCCAGCAGCGCCAGCACCCGACGCATCAGTGGGTCCAGACGTCGATCTCGCCGTCCTTGTCACTCTTCACGCGCAGCGTGTTGCCGTCGACGCAGTACTGGGAGGTCTCCATCGACCCGTCGGTGGGATCGGTCTCGGTGACGGTCGTGCCGCTGGTGACGACGCTGTGCTCTTGTCTGACCGGCGACTTGACCGCGACTGAACAGGAACAGCCAGTGCTGGTCATCTGGCAGGACGCGGTGGTCACGCCGTCTCCGGCACGCAGCTGCTGCTGCACCGAGCCGCAGGTCTGTCCGGCGGTCAGGCAGCTGGCGGGGAACGTCATCGTCGCGGAAAAGTCGATAAGAAGGTCGTATTTCACGGCGCCCTGCCCGTCAAAGGTGCCCGTGCCGGCAAAGTTGTACGTGTCGATCGACGCCGTCCCTTGGGGGCAGAACTTCAGCTCGTCCGCGGCGGCCATCATCCCCGCCGGTGTCGCACAGGTCTTCGCCAGGTGCCAGGTGCCGGTCAGCGTGCCCCCACAAGGGACGAAGCTGTCACAGGTCGCGGAGCCCGCGGCCCCACCGTCGCTGCCGCAGCCGAGCAGGGCTGCCGCGCAGTAGATGAAAAAGGAAACCCAGAGTCGTCGTTCATTGTTCATTGCCATATGCAAGGACGAGCATCCTATCTTGGGAAACACTGACTCTGGAGAACTTTCGGGCCAATTTTCAGCGTCGGCACCAGCATGATCGCCATCACACCCAGCGGAGGAACGTCGCCGATTTGGGTGGACTTCTCCGGGGCGAGCGCATCGTGTACGTTCCGCGACTCACTGATGTCTCATCGAAATCTGATCGTCGCCGTGTTTGTGTTGGGCAGCGTTTGCATCACCTCTCGTTCAGACGGGCGAGAGGTCGCCGCTGCATCGACCGCGTCCGTTGAACCGGACGCAGCGCCCGAGAAACCGCAGGCAACGCCCGCACCCTTCAAGCTGGCGCCGCCGGCGCCGCCATTGCCACCGCCAGTTGAGGTGTCACCGCCCCAGCCGCCACCGCCGGTTCCGCCGCCGCCGTCATTGTCACCGCCCGCGTTGCCGCAATTGCCACCGCCGCCACCGCCAGCACTGCCCGCCACCGATGATCTGTGGCCGGAGCGCTATGTCGATCGTCCCCAGACGCTACTCCGTCGAATGGGCGCGCTGTCTTTGACGGTGCGACAGTACTTCGCAGGTCCTGCCGGGTACGATCGGCGGCTGACAAGGGCGGACTATGGGTACGGCATCACCGATCGTTTTCAGATCGGCGTTTCGCTCCCGCGGATCACGTGCCAAGGACATGGCGACGGCCGATGTATCGACTACTTCAAGCCACTCGATGAAATAAGCGCGGGAGCCAGCTATGCGGTCCTACGATCACGGCCGAGCGGCCTGAAGGTTGGCGGGTTTTACGAACGCTCGAATTTCGGCGCCCAGGCCGGCTTGTCGACGCGACTGAAACTGGTGGTGCCGCACCTGTTCAGCCTCGAGATAGAGCCAGACCTGAACATCGGGCTTGGTGAACGATTCAGCCGCGCCTGGTGGTCACCGGGCGCCATCCAAGACGCCAACCAGTCTCGCGTCTATCTGACTTTCGACTTCAACCTGCAAGGAACATCGTGGCTCTTGCTGTGGGCGGACGCGATCCCTTACTTGCCGACGGCGCAGTTATCGAATCCCGGACAGACGGCTCTGGAATTGTTCGTTGGTGTGTCTGCTCGAGTGACGGCGTGGTTCGAAGCTTCCGCGCAATGTGGAACGTTCAACGCGTTGACTGCCCGCCACTGGGAATACGTGCCCGATGTTTGGATCTGTTCCGGGACGTTGCGGTTTTATTTCTTGCCGGCCAGGTTCGGCTCCTCATGAGCAACGTCACCATCATAGGGGGTGGCCCGCCCAGCGCATGGCCATGGTCCGCCCGGAACGCGCGCCATGACCAGCGTTAAGCGCTCGTCCTTGAGTTGCCCGCACAGCCGGCAATAATCGCGGGCTGTGCAAGTGATGGCGGGGATGCGTTCGCGACCGGGTGGCTTGAGGCTGGGGCCGCTGGCGTTGCTCGCGGGTGCGGCGACGGCGGCGTGCGGTCAGACGGGAGGCCCCGGTGCGGGCGGCGGCGGCGGCACGGCACCCGGCGCCGACATCGCAACAGCGCAGTCCGCCTGTCAGGCTGACAGCGCCCCCGTCCCGACGCCACTCGCCCGCTTCACGCCGGCGGCAGTGGGCGACCTGGTGCCGCACCCGCGCACGGCGGGCATCGTTTACGCTGTGCGACCCGTTCACCTGTCGGCTTCCCTGTCGGTCTCCGTCGACGGCGGTCGCACGTTCTGTCCAATCGCCTCGCCGACGCTGCGGTGGCTTCGGATCGCGCCCAGCGACCCGCGGGTTCTGTACGGCCAGGTCGATGTCGATGCCGTCGGAACGCCGGGCGCGCTGGCCGTCAGTCGCGATGCGGGACGGACCTGGGAGATGGCGGCGCCTCCTCCCGGCCCGGTGGTGCTGGTCGATCCGCACCAGGCCGAGGTGCTGGTTGCGCTGCCGGCGTCCCAGAGCACCGACAGATTGCCGATCTCCACCGATTTCGGCCGGACCTGGCGCAACGTTCACGAGCCGGCCGACGGCTGGTTCTCGATCACCGACGCGGCGTTTGATCCTTCGGTCTCCGGGCGCCTGTACGTGGCTGCGTCGTGCTTCATCCCGAACCAAC
>JAXDMH010000334.1:0-4398 GCA_034666225.1 Myxococcales bacterium | reverse complement strand
TGATGGCGCTGCCGGGCGCGACGGCGGGCATCGTCTGGATGCTTTTCCTTTCGGGCACCACGGTCAGCATTCCCGCCCTGATGGGCGCCATCATGGCCATCGGCGTGGCGACGGCCAACAGCATCCTGGTCGTCACCTTCGCCAACGATCAGCGTGCTGGCGGCATCGACGCGACCGCCGCCGCCCTGGCCGCCGGCGCGACGCGCCTGCGCCCCGTCCTGATGACCGCGCTGGCGATGGTGATCGGAATGCTGCCGATGTCGCTGGGCCTGGGGGAAGGAGGCGAGCAGAACGCGCCGCTGGGCCGAGCGGTGATCGGCGGACTGTCACTGGCCACGTTCGCGACGTTGTTCCTGGTCCCGGTGGTCTACAGCGCGCTCCGCAAGACGGCACCGCGCAAAGAACCGCAAGAGCGGCAAGAGCAAATCGAAGGGGAGGCCTCACATGTTTGATCACCTGCAGACGCGGCGTCGTGCCATACAACTGACGATCTTGGCGCTGGTCCTCTTCGCTGCCGCGGCCGTCGTCGCAGCCGCGGTTCCTCGCGCCAGGCAGCGCACACAGCTGGCCGACCAGACGGCGCTCGCCGCTGCCCAGCCGGCGCGGGTGCTGGTTGCGCTGCCGAAGATGCTTGCTTCGAATCGCACCGTCGCACTGCCTGGGTCGGTGCAGGCGATGCGTTCGACGGTCGTCTACGCGCAAATCAATGGCTATGTGAAGGAGCGGCTGGTGGACATCGGAGACCGTGTGACGCAGGGCCAGCTTCTGGCCGTGATCGCCGCGCCCGAAGTCGATCAGCAGGTCGCCCAGGCGCGCGCCGTCGGTCTGCAGTCAGCCGCAGCACTGGAGCAGTCGCGGACCAGGCGGGAGCTGGCGCGGGTAAGCCTGGCGCGCATCCGCGCGCTGGCCCCCGCCGGTGTCGCGTCGCAACAGGAGCTGGACGACGGCACGGCAACCTTCGACGCCGCCACCGCCGACGTGCGGGTGGCGCAAGCGACACTGGCCGCGAACGATGCCAATGTCCGCAGGCTGTCAGAGACGAAGGGCTTCGCGCACGTCACCGCGCCGTTCGCGGGCGTCGTCACCGCGCGCATGGTCGAGGTCGGGACCCTTGTCACCGCCGGCAATGCAGTCGGTCAGGAGCTGTTCCGGATCGATCAATCCGACCCGGTGCGCGTGATGCTGTCGGTTCCACAAAACGTGTCGCCGGCGGTACACGAAGGTTTGGTGGCTGACGTGACCGTCGCTCAACTGCCGGGGCGGACCTTCACCGGAGCGGTGACCCGGGACGCCCACGCGCTGGACACGGGATCACGCACGCTGCTGACGGAGGTTCAGGTGCCGAACGGCGACGGCGCCCTGCTGCCTGGCATGTATGTCGAGGTTGCGTTGCGGCTGGAACGGCCGCGGCCCGACCTGATGCTGCCGGCCAGCGCCCTGGTGGTGAACGCAGCCGGCACGCAGGTCGTGGTGCTCGGCGCGGACGGACGCGTCCATGTTCGTGACATCGTGATCGATGTCGACACCGGCGCCGAGATCGCCGTCTCGCAGGGCGTGAGCGCGGGCGAGCGCGTGGTCCTCAATCCGGACACCAGGCTCACGGAAGGGACGCCGGCGACCGCGGTCCCGTGACGCCCGTCGGTTCTCGCGCGTCGGTTCTCGATCGCCATCCAGCATGCTAGAGATTCGCTGCGCCTGCTCAGGCGCTCAAGGAGAATCCGATGAACCTCAAGAAAACGATCCTCTCTGCGTTCGGTGGTATGGCCCTGGCGACCGTGTTGTTCGCTGCGCCGGCATTCGCCGCCGACAAGACCTATCAGGTGACTGGTCCCGTGCTCGAGGTGACCGACGCGACGGTCACCGTACAAAAGGGCAAGGAGAAATGGCAGATCGCCCGCGACAAGGACACCAAGGTCACCGGTGAGCTGAAAGTCGGCGCCAAAGTCACCATCCAGTATCGAATGACCGCCGAAACCATCGAGGCAAAAGCGGACGGCAAGGCCGCCGACGCCAAGGCACCACCGGCCAAGAAGTAACCGTCTTCTCACTCTGCAGGCGTGGGGCCGAGGCCTGGCCCCGCGCCTTTTTTCAGAACCGCAGTGACGCGCGTATGCTCGGCGAACCGATGAGCACAACCTCGTCGGCGGACCTGGCGACCCGGTTGAGCGCGAGGCGCCGCGTGACCGCTACGGCGGTGTGACGCTCGGTTGCTTGCGACGAGCTGTCGGCCTGGAGGTTGGCCGTCGTCGAATGCTCTTATGCGTCAGTCGCCACAGCGAAATGGCGAGCAAGATTACGACCGCGCCTGGCATCAGCCACCAAGCATTGATACCGACCCGTATCAACCGACTGATACCGAACAGCGCAATGATCACGCCGGCCGCGATCACCCAATCGTCACCCACGATGAAGTCGTACCAGAACAAGCAGAAGACCTTGATGTAGTTCATTTTCATCATTCCGCTTTTGATAAGACCCGCGCAGCCGTTTGCCGTTCGTAAGTGCGACGCAGGATCGCGACGAGCGCCAGAGAGCCGAGGGTGAGAAACGCGATGATGCCGAGGATCGAGAGATCCGCTCCTGGCCATTGCGCTCCGGCGCCCTCGACGCTCCAGAAGATTCCGAACGACGACAACATCAAGCCAACGGCAAATTTCATCGTGTTCTCGGGTACGCGGCTGAGCGGCCGATGGACAATCGCCCCGGCGATGCCAACCAGCACGATCGCGAGCACGGCGCCGACGGTGGCGAGGGGGATGCTGTGCGCCGACGTTCCGAATGTCAGTACGATGAACGCGACCTCTAGCCCCTCGAGGAATACCGCCTTGAAAGCGAGCGTGAAGCCGTACCAATCCATTTTGAAATCTGCCGACTTGGCCCGTTCACGTGCGTGCTCGATCTCGGCCGCGTATAGTGCCGCTTCGTCGCGCAAGGCCTTCCAGCCGCTGGCCCGTAGGATGGCCTTTCGGAGCCATCCCAGACCGAATATGAGAAGGACGCCACCGACCACTATCCGTAGGGCGTCGATCGGCAGCCGCGAAAGTTGGGGGCCGAACGCCGCGACAATCAGTATCAGCGCAACACTCGCGGCAGCAGAAGCGAGCAAGGGCGCTCTCCACCCGCGCGTCGCGCCAACCGCGAGGATCACGGTAAGCGCCTCGACTGCCTCGACCGCGCAGGCAAGGAAGGTCGATAAAAGGAGAATCCATTCACTGGGCGTCACGACCCTAGGTTCCTTCACCAAGGTCGTCGGTCGATCGGCAGCAACCGTGCCTGGTCGCGCAATCTCTGCCAACTGGACTGGCGGTGTCGCGGTTCGAGAAGGAATCCATCAGCTCTCCTCTTTAATGAAGTCTCACCGCCGGCGCGTGTTCGTCCCGTGACGGATGAATCAGCGAGGTTCGTATTATCGGCGTACCTCGTACCATTCGAACCTTTCGCTCCGCGCCTCCCCGCCGGCCCAGCCGATGTCCGACGCGTGTCGCTCACCAGAGGGAACAGTCGCCGGCTCGACGCGCATCCGGTCAAAGCGTGTACGCTCCGTCACCTGCTGCTGGGACATATTGACGTGCCAGACGACGCTGAACGACGGCAATTGCGATGCCAACTGAATATTGGCCGGCAACCCATAGAAAAGGTCGATGATCCGCTTGCCGCGGGCAGGGACCGTCACCGACGGCAGTCCGTTCTGACCCTCGTGAGTGCTGGCATAGGCTGGCGCCAGCTGCTGGCCGTCAGGTAACGCGATGGCCTGCTGGCGCATGTCCATGGTCCAGGGCGTCTGGCTGTTGTCGGTGACAATCATGCGCACGTGAACCGCCTTCTGCTTCTGGTTGGATGACCCACTCATGGAGATCTTGCCTATGCCGAACGACGCCAACCGTACGTCACCTCGCGGCGCGTTCGGTGGGATCTGATAGTCCGCCGCCACCCGCCCTTTCATCGTGGCCGTGGCGTTGTCGGCCGGTCGATAGAAGAAGCCTGGCGAGCACGACGCCATCGCGATCGAGCTCACCAGTATCGTGATTTGTCTTGTCATGGCTTTTTCCTCCTGCCTCGATCCTGTTGCAATCGAACCCTTGCAATCGAACCGCCAATCACGATACGTCGAGACGAGAACCTCTCTTTCCCTGGCGACACGCAGGATCCAGTCCGCTGCCCACGTCCCGCACGGCGACGCGGGACGGGGAGAATTTCCTCACGCGCAGCGGGCGAGGAATTTCTCCCCGCCGACGACGGGCCCGGCACCAAGGAAATAAGTCCTGACTGGCTGGCATGGCGGCTGCAACACTCGACGGCGAATACCCACGACGAGGAGCCGCGATGTCCAATCCACAGACCCCCACGACCGAGTCGAGCCCCGCTGACCGGGTGCTGCTGGCCTTGCGGCCACGGCAT
>JAXDMH010000333.1:0-5200 GCA_034666225.1 Myxococcales bacterium | reverse complement strand
TTCGGGGCTTCCCAACGGCAAGGGGGTGGCCAAAGTCGACCTTGGCCAGTCACCACCGACGTTGATTCCGATCGGAACCTATACCGGCGACGTGATGGGCGGTCGATGCGAGCTGACGGGCACCGGCGACGCCAAGCTGTTTGGCTTCTTCACCACCCAGCCGGCCTATCTGGCGCAGATCGACAAGACGACGGGCGCGACGCCTCAGGCCGTTTCCCTCCCCACCATCGACGCAACAACGGGGGGATATGCGTTCTCTTTCTGGGGAGGCAGCTACTGGTTCTACACGGCCAGTGACACCGACAACACGAAGGTCACCCGTTACGATCCGACCACAACGCCGCCGACCACCACGGTCCCTGTGCCGCAACTGACCTTCACGATCGTCGGAGCGGGCGTCTCGACCTGCGCGCCCGTGACCTTCCCGATTCCGTGAGAGCAGACGACACTGCGGCCGGACTCCGTCACGGCCCGCAGCAACGAATGGCGTGCGGCGCTCCCGCTGGCGCCGTTGTCAGGCTGCTGATGCCGTTCACGAACTTCCCGCTCGCGCACTGGCTCTTGTAAAAGCCGTAGTCCCAGTCGTGGCCGGAGAAGCCCTGGCTCTGACCGTACACGATCTCGGTGGCGCACGACGAGCCGGTGCCGTCCGCGGGACAACACAGGATCGTCTTGACGTCCCCGGCGGCGCCCTGCGCGACGCCGTACACCACGTCACCCGGGTTACACGAGGCCTTGTAGTAACTGGGATCCCAATCGTTCGCGCCGGTGCAACTGGAGCCGCACGCGTTGCCGACGCCCGGCCCGAAGGACTTTGCGTAACAGAAGCCGAAGTACGTCCGCTGATAGAAATCGCCGCCCGCGCATTTCAACGCGTGCGCGCCGCGGTTGCCCCAGGACGCGGCCGAAAGGCCGGTCATCGGTTCGCCGTGATACACGCTGGCCGGCACGTTGGGCACCGGCGTGAGGTTGACCTTGCACTGCCCCTTCCAGTTGTTGGGCGACCAATCGCCGAGATTGGGCGGCGGCTGATAGTGGTAGTGCTGGTTCGAGAACACACCCGCGTCACTGCCGTAGAAGAACGTGTTGTCGCTGAGGGTCGACCAGGTGTAGCTGTCGGGTACCGTCGCCACCATCCCGTCGGCGCCGACGCCCGTTTGTGGCGGCGCGGGGGCCAGGGCCGTGGCGCCGTTCTTCACGTTGATGTCGCGCACGTAGGCGGCGATGCCCCAGCCCGTGCTCGGCCTGACGCCGGTGCCCATCTCGACGCTGCCGCCGAGATCCGGATCGGACGTCTCGCCGCCCACCTGATAGATCTGCGAGCCGCTGGTGGCCATGCTGCCCCAGAAGCTGCCCGCCGAAAACGAGCCGATGACCGAGCCGGCCCCGTCGATGCCCGCTCTGATCGACCACTTGCCGCCGCTGATCTGGACCGAGATGTAGAGTTCGTGAGGACCGGCGCTGCTGGTCACGGGCAGCAGCTGCCCGGGGATCAAGCCGGCGTTCGCCGCCGGAACCCAGGCGGGGGCGCCCGTCGGACACATGGAGCCGCTGGCGTCCCAGCAACTGGAAGGGTCCGAATAGCCGTTGTTCGTCGAGAAAATGAAGAAGACCGGATGGAAGTTTTTCTTCCACCAGGATTCGACGTCCCAGCCGGCTTCGATGGTTTGCGCGCACGACGGGAAGTTGGGCTGTGACGGGACACCCTTGGGCGCGCAGCTGCAACCGTCCAGCCCGTTCACGCCGATCCCGGAATACATCCAGACCTGCGCCCGTGAGGCGGCGTTGGGGTTGGTCCTGGGAACGGCCGGCTCGTTGATGCTCAAGTACGACGCAGCATTCGTGATGTTCGAGTTCTGATACGTGCGCTGCACGTGCGCATAGCCCGGGTAGTCGACCCCGAATGGTTGCGTACAGCTGAGCCCGCCTTGCGGCAGCGCCGAGGGGCCGCTGGCCGGCGCCGCGGGCTGACGCGACGCCAGGCTCTGGTGATCCGCGAAGTGTCGGCCCAAGCGCCGGCTGGCGCTCTGAAACGCGTCCAGTCCGCCCGCGCCCAGAATGTCAGCCTCGGTCAGGCGAATCTCCGGCACCGTGCCTTCGGGACAGGTGCGCGCCGCGCCCTGGTCGTCAGGCGCGCCGTTCAGCTCGTACTCGGAGCGTGCCGCCATGTCCACGGGCTGGACCGGATCGGGACCGGCCATGGGCTGGCCGGCCATTGCCAGCGCCTTCACCTGGGGCGCGGCCAAAAATTCGACGCAGTCGATGCGCTGCCCCAGCTTGGTCGTGAACGAGTGCCGCACGTCGCTGCGCAGATAGCGCCCATCGATGAACGCGCCAATCCGCTGGTGCTCGCGCAGGTCGACCTTCATGGCGGTTCCATTGTCGATGTCGATGTCGATGCCTGCAGTCTCACCCGGCGGGGCTGGCGAACAGCCCATCACCAGCAGCCCGATCGAACCCACCGCTTCGCGAAGGAATTTTTGGCTTTTCACAGGAGACAGAACACCCGAGCGCCCAATGTCGGCAACCAAATCGACCAGCACCGGCATTTTGGGTCACACGAAGGTCGGCCCGCGGGGCGGTCAGGTTCTGGTCAAAGACAGGGACAGCAGTAGAAGATTGTTCCCGCCGGCGTGGGCTGGGCGTTGTGGCAGCCGGCCGGGGGATCACTGATGGGACCGGGCCCGACGGAGCCGCACACAGCCCCATACTCGTCGGGGCCGCAAAGGTCGTGGCACGTGAACGAGACGCCGGGCATGGCATTTTCCCCCGCACACTGGTTCGGGTCGTCGCTGATGCACTCCTCGGAAACGCCATTGGCGCCTGCGCACGAAAGGAGCGTGCGCGCCGCCACGCACGCTCCCGCCCCGGCGTCGTGACCATCGAGCTCGGCGGGCCAGTTGCACGCCGGCAGCGTCCCAGTGTCGGCGCCGCCATCCACGCCGCCGGCAGCGGAGCCGTCCATCTTCAATGAGGCGGAGCCACAGCCGATCGCGATACCGAACACAAGAAACGAGCAACGATTGACGGCCGTCATTGCCTGATTATCGCATGCAAGATGTCGAAGCCGCGTGCGCCGAGACGGCTGATAGGTCCTTGACAGGTCTTCCTCGATGGCATAGCTCCTAGACGGATCGTCCAATGCGCCCCGGTACCGCCAATAGCTTCCTCGGCAGGATGAGGAGAACCAGAGCCGCCAGATGGCTGGCTCTGGTGGTCCTGGTGGCGGCCGGCGGTTCGCAGCTGGTGGCGTCCTGGCATGAGACGGCGGTGCGCCACGTCCTCTGCGCCGATCACGGCGAGCTGACCCACGTGACGGTCGCGTCGCAGCCGCTGGGCCGTGAGCAGCTCGTCGATTCACCACTGTCGACAGCCACCACGCAAGAAACGGAGACGGCCGACGCGCACGAGCACTGTGCGGTCGCCTTCCTGGTCCGGATCGGCACGGCAGCACCGCGACCGCCAGCGGCGACGCGCTATACGCCGCCTGCGCAGGCGACGCGTCGGACGCCCGTCATCGCGCCCTGCCCTGAACGCACGGTCGTCCTGGCCAGCGCACCCAAGACCTCGCCCCCCAGCGTCTAGGCACCGTCGGCTCGGTCACCGGCCTCGGCAACGTCTGTTGTCGGGTGAGTGACCGAGTCCATGGCCGTGTCCGCGGAGAACCCGTCGGCGCGGCTTCGGTTGGAACGCGCCCGCACGCGCGTCGCCCTGCCCGCTGTCCGACGCCGCCGCTGGCGCTGCCGCGTCCCGCGCGCTTTTTCCTGGAGGAGGAAGGTCATTGCCCATGTCTCGGTTTCGCCTTGCATGTTTTGCGTTTGGATCGCCGGCCCGGTGGCGCACCGTGGTTTTCGCCACGTTCTGCATGGGCGCTGGACGATCGGCTGGCGGGGCAGAGTCGCCTGCGGCGGCGGTCGTGCATCCGCCCACGGTGATCGAGGAGCAGAGGCCCGCTTACCCGACGGAGGCGCAGGCCGTGGGCACGCGCGGCGATGTGGCGGTGACGATCACTGTCGACGCGCAGGGCGCCGTGACGGCTGTCGAGCTGGCGCGTGGCGTGGCGCCTGCGCTGGACCGAGCGGCCATGGAAGCGGCCGGCCGCTGGCGTTTTCAACCAGCCGTGCGCGACGACGGCGTCCCGGTGTCCAGCCGGGTGCAGCTGCTCTTTCATTTCGAACCGCCCGCCGCACCGGTAAGGCCCGCCGCCGCCGCGCCACCGTCGGACCCGGCCGCGCTGGACGTCACCGTCGTCGGGCGCCGCCCGGTGTCCAATCGCGGGGCCTCCGACTTCCAGATCCAGATCGGCGACCTGGCCCAGGTCCCACGCGCCAACGCATCAGAGCTGCTGAAGCTGGCCCCCGGCATCTTGCTGACCAACGAAGGCGGCGAAGGCCACGCCGAGCAAGTCTTCCTCCGCGGTTTCGACGCGCGCGAAGGACAGGACATCGAATTTTCCGTCAACGGCGTGCCGATCAACGAAGCGGGCAACTTGCATGGAAACGGCTACGCCGACACGCACTTCATCATCCCCGAGCTGGTCGAATCCTTGCGCGTGGTCGAAGGACCGTTCGATCCACGTCAGGGCAACTTCGCCGTCGCCGGCAGCGCCACGTACGATCTGGGGCTGGGCGACCGGGGCCTGACCGCCCGGTACACCACCGGCAGCTGGGGAACCAGGCGGCTGCTTCTGCTTTGGGGACCCACCGGCGAAAGCCGCCACACCTTTGGCGGCGCGGAGATCTATCAGTCGGATGGCTTCGGGCAAAACCGCGACAGCCGTCGGGCCACGGCGATGGCGCAATACGAGGGCAGCATCGGCGCGCGCGGCACCTACCGGCTGCTGGGGACCGCCTATGCCACCGACTATCACAGCGCGGGCGTCCTGCGGCAGGACGATTATCAGCAAGGCCGGAAGGGATTTTATGACACCTACGACTTTGGCCAGGGTGGTCAGGCGTCGCGCTTCAGCCTGGCCGCCGACGTCGAACGCCGCGGCGAGAACACCGTGCTGTCGCAACAGCTGTTCGTCATCTCGCGCGGCATGCGCCTGCTGGAGAACTTCACCGGCTTCCTGCTGGACGTGCAGGATCCCCTGCAGCGCCCGCACGGCCAGCGCGGTGATCTCCTGGACCTGGAGGTCGCCGAAACAACGTTGGGTGGCCGGGGAACGGCCCACTGGCAGACGACCCTGCTGGGGCAG
>JAXDMH010000332.1:0-5019 GCA_034666225.1 Myxococcales bacterium | reverse complement strand
CCCTGTGATCGATTTCACAAAATTCATCTGTTCCCGCCGAGGTCGAGTTGTGGTTCGCCTAGCAGGACCGACTGGATAAGGAACTGTCGCGAGGGATCGGTTGTTTTTGGTTGTTTCTTCGCCTCTTTGTGCCGAGGGAGGCGCTGGACGACGCCGGTGACCAGCGCTGCCGTGCCGCCGTGCTGTGAGGACAGCATCCAGATGCGGTCCACTCTGCATCTGCAATCGTTCTGCAATCGTTCTGCAATCGTTCTGCAATCGCGGCGCCAGCCGCGCGACAGAAGCATCGGCGCGAGTCACGCCAGGAGTGGCCCGGGTCTCGACAAGCGCGTCTCGGGTCGCGCCAGCGAGAGGCGCCGGTTGCGCCACGATGGCGCTACTTGCGCCACGAACAGGCTAGCATTGCAGGGTACGCCTACGATTTGGCAGAACGGCGTTGTGTTCCCGAAGTCGGCTTCAGTGAAATTGTCACCTCCCGTGCTCCAGGCGTAATGGTGCCATTGCACGAACGGACGCCAGGCAATACATCTGGGCGACAGTGAACACAAATTATTCATCAGAGGTGTTGAGTGCATTCGGCTTTGGCTGGTCCTTGGAGACTGTGGACAGTGAGGACAAGCGCGGGTTCGGTGGCGCCGCGTCGCAATCAAACGTCTGAGTATGACGGTTCGTCAACTTCATCGGAGAGTTTACCGCCCGCCCCCCCCGCCCCGGGCGGCTAGAGGGGAAAGATCCAGAAGCCGCTGCCGCCACTGCCGCTGCCGCCACTGGCGATCAGTTTCGTCCGATCGGGCGACACATCGAGCGCCAAGGACTGCGTGACGGTCGACAGGCTGCATGAGCTGGTCAGGAGTGTCCCGTCGGCAACCCGCCAGATCTCGATGAGGGCTCCGATCTGACTGTCGGGAGAGAACTCTACAGCGTTGGTCACGCCCTGTTCTTGAGACCCCTGACCAGCGATGTCGCGCAGCGCGCTCGAGTCGGAGGCGTCCAGGAACCTTGTCGCACCAAACCCATGTGTCACATTAGACGCATGCGTTCAGTGTCCATTCGCACGTGTGGACGAACGATCGCCACATGCTCGGCGCCGCACCGTCCTTCGGGTTGACCGGCCGTAGTGTCTGACGTCCTACGAGAGCAGACCGGCGAGCAACTTCGGCAACGCCGTGGCGAACTGGCCCTTGGCCATCACCTGGCGGCAGCCTTTGGCGCGCGCCTGGTCCATCACTTCGATCTTCTCGTGGTCGATGAAGCCGACGCTGGCCACGGTCTTGGCTGCGTCGTCGGCGGCCAGAGCGTCCAGGGCGTCCAGCGCCTGGGGCAGGCGCAGATCAATCACCACCAGCTTGGCCTGACGTGCGGCCGCCACCAGGGCCGGAACGTCACGCGTCGATTGCACGCTGACGCCGGTGGCCTTGGCTGCTTCGCGCACCTTGGAAGAAAACAGCATGTCCTGAATCAGGGTGACGACGTCGGCCATGGCTCACGGGGATGCTGTCGAAGATATGGTCCCGAGCACCCGGTCGACTGGCTACCGTTGCTCCCTTCCGGGCCTGGCGGGGTTCGCTGGTGTTCCGTCGCCCGGGACCGCGCATGTTCTGTCATAGAACCCGGGCCAGGTCCATACCCTCGTCGCGCGCCTATGGGGGCAAAAGCTCGATGGCCAGGCAGGGCCATCCGCCGACGATGGCCGGCGTCGGCGAACGCCCCGGATCCTGGCCGATGATGCGATACGGGTACACGAGAAACAGCCCGACCAACCCCTCGATACCGCCGCTGTCGCTGCGTCGGAGCGAATCCACGCCGTTGACGCGATCGCCAGCGTCGCTGAGGACCATGAATCCCGGCCGTCGCAGCACGCGGGCGAAATCGGCGATGGTGCGTCGCATGTTGGGTGAATAGCCCAGGGTGCCGGCGCAATAGATCAAGGCAAAGCGGCCATCTGCGAACGGCGTCTCGGTCGTGCCGCCATCGGCCTGGTGCCCGATGGTCTTGGGTAGATCCAGCTGCTTGCGAAAAAAGGCCAGGTCGCCAGGGTCGTGCCGGCCGACCACCAGCGCTTCGTCCTGCGCGCTCAGGCGCCCACCGCGGCGCAGATCGACCAGCGCGCGCAATAACATGTGGTGGTTTTCTTCGTGTCCGCCCAGAAGGGAGACGCTGCCGGGGTTGGCGTCACTGGTCGGCTGCGACGCCGCGGTCGCCCGGTGGGGAACGTAGGGATGCCCGGGACCCAGCAAGGCCCCGATCGCCCGCGGCAGCACGGCCAGCGGGAGGTGGGGGTTGCCGGCGGCGATCACTGAAAGGACGCGCAAGAAGGCTTCGCTACGCGCGCGGTGCTTCTCCACCGGTCCCGCATAGCGACTGCGCACGATGCCCACGATGTCGTCCAGATGATCATGTTCGTGAAATCGGGGCACGCGGCCCACGTCGATCAACTGATCAAGAATCTTCTCGATCAGCGCTGCCCGCTCCGACGATGACACAGCCGCGCTGAAAGAGCGCTTGCTGGTCACGGTCAGCAGGGGCGTGCCCACTCTCGCCAGAGCGTCGTCAACGCGGGCATCCAGGCTGCTGCCGCCGGCCGGTGGCGCCGCCGCCAGGATCTCGACGGCCTGCAGGACGGCGCTGGCCAGGTTGCCGGCATCCAGCGCCACAGTGGGCGAGGCCGCGGTGCCCAGAAGGTGGCGCAAGACGACCGCCCGATCGTTTTCGAAGCGAAGGTCCGGCGCCGCCTGGGCGGCCTGGGCACGCTGGGCCGCCCATTCCCCGTATTTGTCTTTGGCAGGATCAAACGATCGATGCGCATACGTGGCCACCAGCTGGGTCAGGAACTGATCGTCTGCCGGATCAATCGCGCCGTCCCCGGACGCAGGACCAGTGGGCGCGGATGGCGACGGCCCGGATACCCGCACCGCCGCCAGCGATGCCGTCAACCAGGCCGGTTTTGCCGCCGCCTCGCCGTCGTCGCGGCAGGAAATATCGGCGGTGACCTTGGCGACGTGCAGAAAATCATAGGTGGCGGCCAGGCGAACACAGAAATTCCATTCTTCTTTCTTCTGCGCGTCCGGCGATTCGTGGAATGCGCCGGCGACATCCAGGCAGGCGCGTTCGTGCATCACCGAGGGCAGAGGGATGTAACTTTCGGCCGACAGCTGTTCGCGATTGAAGGGCCGGGATCGCGTGCGCAGCGGCCGCACGGTGCGATAGCCAGCGCCGGCCTTTTCTTCCAGTACCCAGGTGGCGTCGCTGTAAGCCACCTGGTGGGTTCCCTTGCACAGGGCATCCACCAGCGTCTGCAGGTGATCCGGTCGAAAGCAGTCGTCGTCGTTCAGATAAGCGATGTACCGGCCCTGCGCCACCGCGAGAGCGCTGTTGCGGGCCGCCGCGCGGTCGCGGTTGGCGCGGTGGCGAACGTAAGCGATGGACAGGGTCGGGGCGAACGTCTGCAGCAGCTCTTCGATGCCGGCGCCGCCGTCGTTGGCGACCACCACTTCGAAGTCGCGGAACGTCTGCTTGGTCAGGCTGCCCAGCGCGCGCTGCAGGAGCTCGGGGCGATTGAAGGTCGGGACGATCACCGACACCAGCGGCTGGCCGGCCTTGTCGTTCGCCGTCGCTGTGCGAGGCCCCGCGCCCCTCAACCAGCGTCGCAGATCATCGGGCGAACTGATCAGCGAATGACCCAGCGCCCCCAGCTGGGCGCGGCGGGACGCCTCCTGCGATGACGGCAAACAGACAACGCCGGTGACGGCCCGGCCCAACGCCGCCCACCCGGCCTGGTCCAGCGGATCATCGACGATGAGGACGTCCAGCGCGGCGTCCGCTCCGAAAGCTTGCGTGAACGCCGATTCGACGGCGCGGGCGGCATCCTCCAGCGGAATGTCCTGGGCGCGATCGTGCCGCAGGCAAAGACATACGTCACCGCCTCCCCCTTCCAGCAAGGCGGGACCGAAGCCTTCGCACAGCGCCTCGAGATCGGTGGCCCGGTCATAGCGCGGCCAAGCCAGGATCCGATGCGTGGCCGCGGTGGCCAGAGGCGGGGCAACCGCGGATGACGCCGAGATGCCCAGGCCGTTGTTTGACATGCTCCGACGCAAAGCAAGCACGAGGCCATCGTCGCCAGCGACGTCGATGGGTCCGCGCCTTGTTTTCTCCGCGGGCCCGCACAGAGTTCATGTCGGCGGATGTCGTCATTCCCCATCCTCGCGCCAGCGGCGCGCCGCCACGACTCTGACGCCCGTCATATTTCTGGCGCAAACGTCGCTGGCGTTTGGCGATATTCGTGCGCCGGCCGACGCGGCACCGTCGGCCGGCCGTGGCCTGTGCCTTGCATTTGACTCACGGCGATGCCGATAGATGGGACGCTCACGACTCCATCGCCTGCCACGGCATTTCGCAATGCCAAGGTCCTGGTGACGGGCGGACTTGGTTTCATCGGATCGAATCTGGCCGCGCGTCTGGTGGAGCTGGGAGCGGAGGTCACCCTGGTCGACACGCTGGTCCCCACCTATGGCGGCAACCTGTTCAACATCGAAGGCATCAAGTCGCGCGTCCGGGTGAACATCTCTGACGTGCGCGACCAGTACAGCTTTCAGTACCTGGTGCAAAAGCAGGATTTTCTTTTCAACCTGGCGGGCCAGACCAGCCACATCGATTCCATGCTGGACCCGTTCACCGATCTCGACATCAATTGCCGATCCCAGCTTTCCATTCTGGAAGCCTGCCGTCACCACAACCCCCACCTGAAGGTGGTGTTCGCCAGCACCCGCCAGATCTACGGAAAACCCGACTATCAGCCGGTCGACGAAAAACATCTGCTTCGTCCCGTCGACGTCAACGGCATCAACAAGATGGCCGGCGAGTGGTACCACATCCTTTACAACAACGTTTACGGCGTGCGCGCCTGCGCGCTGCGCCTGACCAACACGTACGGGCCGCGCATGCGCATCAAAGACGCGCGCCAAACCTTCCTGGGGATCTGGATCCGCGCCCTGCTGGAAGGGCGCCCCTTCGAGGTGTGGG
>JAXDMH010000331.1:0-7609 GCA_034666225.1 Myxococcales bacterium | reverse complement strand
TTTCGTCCGTCATCTTCGCTCTCCCGGCTGGTGTTCAGCCTCCCACGCCAAGAAATGCCGCGTGAATTGCTTGCGCGCGCGGTGCAGGCGCAGCCAGACGTTTTCGATGTTGGTCCCGGTGATCGCCGCGATCTCTTGCCCGCTCAGCCCCTCGATCTCGAAAAGGATCAACGCCGTTCGGTGGTCTTCCGACAGACGATCCAGCACCTGGTAGACCAGGCGCTGCACCTCCTGCGTCTCCAGCAACTCCAGCGCCGACGGTCCAACCGCCCGCGCGGTGTCGACGGCGTCGGGGCGCTGGTCGTCAGCAACACCGCGCCACCCGAACCACCGTCGCCAGCGTCGCGCCCGCCGCCGATCCGACACCACCCGAACCGCGATGCTGTACAGCCAGGTGGTGATCTCGGCTTCGCCGCGAAATGTGGACAGGCGTTTGTGCACCACCAGAAAAATCTCATGAACGATGTCTTCCACCTCGACGTCGCGGCCACACAGGCGGGAGACCCAGCGGGTCACCGTCGCGGCGTGCGCGCGATAGATACCGTCCAGGCTGGGCACAGCGCTGGTCATTGACGCCTGCGCCGCCGGCGCCGCCGCAGCCGCGCGATCATCGCCGCGTCCAGACGTCGACAGGGCGGTTGCCGTGAAGGGCTTGGTCATGGTCCAGCGCGTGAGTTCGTGGGCGGCGACGACGGAAACCTTGCTCACAGAGAAAAGAAACTGAAGCCGACGGCGGCCGACGCCGTCCACGAAGGAATCTCGCGCTCTTGCCCGCTGACCAGCTCGCGCACGGTGCGGCGTCCCAGCCAGCGCGTGCCGTCAAAAGCCAGCCACGGGCGCCAGCGTCTTCCCGGCGCCAGCAGCCGCAAGCCGGCCGCGCCGCCCACGTCAAACCCGCGCACCTGGTAGCTGACCGGATAGCCTTGCCCCTGCACCTGAAACAGGGCGCCCTGCGCCGACAGGTGGCCTTCGCCTTGAAGTCCCCAGCTGGCCAGCGTGATGCGGTACTGCGGGCCCAGCGACGCCGACCAGCGCGACCAGCGCCCCTCGCCTGAACCGGCCGCCACACCACGCTCGCCCGCGCCTTCCAGCGCCAGCCGTCCCCCCCAGCGTGCCAGCGGCGTGGCAGTCGCCACCACCCGCACGCTGGCCGTCAACTGGCTGTCGGCCAGAACGCCCAGGACCCCGACACCCAGATCCCAGGTTGCCGTCGCCGCGGGCGCGGGCACGATCTGCGTGACCACGGACGCGGGCGGCTTCTCGACGGCACGCGCGGCAACCGGCCGAGGCGCCTCGGGCGGCGGCGCCGGCGCGGGCGCAACCGAAGCGACGGGAGACAACCCCGGCAGCCTGAAGGCGGGATGCACGTCGCTTTCCCAGGTTCCCAGCACCACAGCAACGGCACGGGCCCGTTCCTCGCAGCTTCCCTGCGCCGCCAGCGTGCGCTGACCGATCAGCGTGCCGTCCGATCTGCGCAGCGTCACCGTGATGCGGTCGGCGGCCAGCTCGACGCGCGCCCGGTCGACTGGCTCCCCGCCGCCACGCGCGACGTCGGGCAGCACCGCCGACAGCCGCGCCACCACGCTGCCCGGGCTGGGGCAACCCGAGTTTCCTTCCACCGACACCGGCACGGCGGCCAGCATCAGCGCGATCCCCAGCGACAGCGACACCAAGAAACCTTATCACCGCGCCGGCACGATCGAACGCCGCCGGCATTCTGGCGGTCGGCGAAAATCGACCGCCGCGCTGAGCCGAATCGGCGCACTCGGTTACTGGGTACGACCGATGGCAATCCTCAGCGTCCTCGCCGCGCGTCTTCACTGGTTTGTCTTGGCGTCCGCATTGTTGGTGGGACCGATGGCTGGTTGCAGCGTCTCCAGCGACACGAATCCAAAGCCGCCCGATGGTGGAGGCCAAGGCACCGGGGGAAGCGCGCCCGGTGGAACGGGAGGCGCCGGTGACAGCGCGCCCATCGACGCGCCCCCCGACAGCGCCAGCGGCAGCGGCGGTGCGCCGGTCAACGAAGACGCCGGGCTCACCGACGGTCCCGGTGACGCCACCCCGCCGATCACCGACGGCGCCAGCACCGACGCGCCCGCCGGCAAGGTCAGTCATCGATTCTTGAACTCGATCTCCGACAAGGGAATCATGGCGCTGGTCTCCAAGGACGGTCAGATCGAATGGCAATTCAATGTCATGTCGCTGGGCAGCGAGGCCAACGACGCCTGGATGCTGGCGAACGGCAACATCGCCTTCGCGTACGTGAAGGGCGCGCGCGAGATGACGCCCGCCAAGGACGTGGTGTGGAATTACACCGCCCCCGCCGGCACCGAGGTGCAGTCCTGCCAGCCGCTGCCGAACGGCAACTTCCTGATCGGCGAGGCCCACGACGGCGGCGTCGGCCTGCTGCGCGAAATTGACGGCACCGGGAAAGTCGTTTCCACAGTCACTGTCACTGAACCCGGCGGATTCTCTCCACACAATCAATTCAGAGAGGTGCGAAAAACACCGCAGGGAACATTTCTGGTGACGTACCTGCAATCGAACAAAGCCGTCGAGTTCGACGCCGCCGGCAAGCAGATCCGCCAGTTCGCCTGCGGCAGCTTTGTGGCCATTCGCCTCCCCAACGGCAACACGCTGTCCTCGTGTGGGGACGCCCATCGAGTCGTCGAGGTCGATCCCCAGGACAAGATCGTCTGGGAGGTCACCGAAAGCGAGATCCCCGGCAACCGACTGGGCTTTGCCGCCGGCCTGCAGCGGCTGGCCAACGGCAACACGGTGATCTGCAACTGGCCAGGACACGCCGGCGCCCCCAATCAACCGCAGGCCTTCGAGCTCACGCGCGACAAGAAGGTGGTGTGGGAAGTGAACAACCCCCAGCTCGGCTGGACCTCGAACATCGAGGTACTGGACCCCGAGGCCAAGGTAGATGGAATTGTGCTCCGCTAGGCATCTACAGATCGTCCGGGAGTGTCAGACCATGGTACCCTCAGTGGCAACCCTGACCCCGGAGGTCCAATGCCTGAGCTATCGGTCGCTGTTGCGGCCAGCAATGTCAGTGAAGTGGGCGATCATCAACGCTATCTCAAGGAGCTGCATGCTGAGCTGACCTTGGCCGGGCTGCTTGCCCCATCCCAGGCCTGGAAGCGCAGCCTGTTGATCTGGATCCCAGTATTTTTCGGTTCTTACTTGGGACTGATGGTGCTGCCCTTCGGATGGAAATGGCTTCTGCTGGCCCCGGTCAGCGCGGTCGCCATGCTGACCATGGGATTCCTGGGGCACGACGCCGGCCACTACGCCCTGTCGAAAAAGGCCTGGGTGAACGACGTCTGGGGCCAGATCGGAATGACGTTTCTGTGCGGCATGAGCTTTGGTTTCTGGCGCTCGCGCCACAATCAACATCACGTCCGCTGCCAGGAGATCGAAGGCGATCCGGACATGCGCTTCGGAGTGCTGTTTTCCGTTTACCCCGACTCCGACAACTGGAAGACGCCGGTGGGTCGGATGTTCCTGGGGATTCAAAAATGGGCGTTCTGGCCGCTGGCCTCTTTTTATTGGGTCAGCCTTCGCTTTGACGGCATCCGCGATCTGTTCCAGCAACCCAAGGACACCAAGATCGACCGCTTCCTGATCCCGCTGCACTGGATCGTGTTGCTGATCATTCCCGGTCTGGTCTTTGGTTGGCCCGCCGCGATCGCCGCGTACCTGGCCATGTCCTGCATTTCGTCGTGGATGACCGCATCCGTCTTCATCCCCAACCACATCGGAATGCGGCGGCTGGGCTCGGAAGACAAGATCAGCTATCTGGAGCAGCAGGTGACGACCAGTCGAAACATCTTGAACCCGCCGCTGCTGGATTTTTATTACGGCGGCCTCAACTCCCAGATCGAGCACCACCTTTTCCCGCGCGTCCCTCACAACCGATACCGCGCCATGCGCCCCGTCGTACGCGCGTTCTGCGCCAAACACGGACTGCCATACAACGAGGTCGGCCTGTATCGCGCCCTGGCCTCCGTGGGAAACCACCTGGGCGACATGACCGCCGCCTACCGAGCATCGCGCTAGCAGTCCGCAGCTGGGTCTTGCGGCAAGATCCAGCTGCTAGTCTATTTTTTCCGCTCGTAGAGGCCGGTCAGTTTCGCTTTGCCGATGGTGTTGGCGTTGACGTTGAAGCCCAGCATGGCGGCGGAGGCGCCGTCCGGGACCTCCAGCTTGTCGACCTTCAGCGCGAACAGCGTGAAGTTGTAATGGTGCTTGCCGCTGCCGGGCGGCGGGCACGGACCGCCGTAGGCGGCGGTTCCAAAATCAGTGCGTCCCAGCTTGGCACCCTTGGGCAGCGCGGCGCCTCCCTCCTTGCCGGCACCTTCTGGCAGCGACGTCGTGTCGGCGGGAATGTCGTAGACAACCCAGTGCCACCACCCTGAACCTGTCGGCGCATCGGGGTCGTGCACCATCAGCGCAAAGCTCTTCGTTCCCGCCGGTGGATTCGTCCAGGCCAGCGCCGGCGACGAATTCTCCCCCGTGCATCCCATTTGATTGAAGGCGTGCTTGTCGGGCATGGCGCCGTTGTTCTTCAGTGCCGGGCTGGTCAGCGTGAACTTTCCGGCGGCGGTGGCGGTGGGCAAGGTCGGCGGGGCGGCGATGGCCAGCGACAAGATTCCGGCAGCAACGATTGTTCGCATACGTGAGCTCCTCCTGAGGTGGGCGATAACCTGGACTTGACTGCAAAAGCCGCAAGTCGGGGATGACCCCGATTGCGACGGCTCCGACGGGGACGACTGCGCGTCGCTCAAAACATTCCGCGCTCGTTTACCACATCCTTCGGCGCCGGCTGCGCGATATCCCACAGCTCGACGATGCCGTCGCCTTCAAAACGGTAGAGGTGGACCACGGCCACCTCGGGCTGGTCGGGCCCCAGGCGCACGCGGGCGTGCACCGCCACCAGATCCCCGTCCTCCAGAGCGCGCTGGACCTCCAGCACCTTGTCGGGATTCTTCGCCGCGTTTTCGTCCATGGCCCGGGCCAGCGATTCGGCGTCGCCGCGGAAGAACGGGTTGTGGTGACGAAAACCCGCGCCCGCGTAGGCGCGGAAGGCCTCGCGCGCCTGGCCCGAGGCGGCCTGCCGCAGGAAGGCCACGGCGGTGGCTTTGCGAGACGTCGTCGGCTGGTCGGTCATGACCCAACAATGGGGTTCCCGGCGCCGCAATCAAGAGCGTCGGCACGCACCGGCGACGACACCGGCACCTCAGAATCCTGAGTTTCGGACGACGGTTGCATCCTGTCTGTTGAGGCGGACCCGCCATCCGACGCGCACTTGGTGCAGGCACGGGCCTTGCTGCATTGCCGGTCCGGAGGCGCCTGATGATCCGAACCAGCCATACCAGTCTCGCCCTTGCCGTCGCTGCTTTCTCTCTGACCGCGACCCTGCTGCCGGCCTGCGGCGGCGGCGGCGCCAGCGACGAGATGAAGCCCGGGCAAACCGATTTCACCACCGCCGCCCCCGGACAGTCGAACGGGCTGGCCGGCGGCGCCAAGGACAACGCAACTTCCGGTCCGGCCGCCGGTGCCCCCGCGGTGCAGACGCCCGGCGCGCCCGGCGGCCGCGTCGCCGACGTGCAGGAAGCCGACATCTACCGCGTCGACAAGAACCGCCTCTTCTACCTGAACACCTATCGCGGCTTCGTCGCCTACGACGTCAACGACACCAAACATCCGGTGCTGCTGGGCCGCCTCCCGGTCTACGGATACCCGGTCGAGATGTTCGTCAAAGGCAACTACGTGTACGCCCTGCTCCGCGATTCGCTGTACCTGACCCAGCAAGGCGGAAGCTTTCAGTTTCAGCGCCGCAACGTCTCGCAGCTGATCACCATCGACGTCTCCGATCCGGGGCACCCGAAGTTACTGAAGGCGATCGACATCATCGGCGAGCTGCGCGAAGGCGTGTCGCGCAAGATCGACGACACCATCTATGTCGTCTCGTCGATCCCGCAGTCGTACTGGTACGGCTGGCAGGCGCCCGGGACGCAGCCTCCCAAAGAACAGGCCTGGGTCTATTCGTTCAACGTGGCCGATCCGCAAAACCCGGTGATGGTGCAGAAGCTGCAGATCTTCGAGGGCGGCAGTGTTCAGTTCAACGACAAGAACGTCTCGTACAACCGCTGGTTCCAGGGCGTGGCCATCGCCGCCACCTCGAACGCCCTGATGGTCGTGGAAAACTGGGGCCTCTCCATCTGGTCGAACAACAGCGTGACCAACAGCTGCGGCACCTATGAAGACAACCAGCTGGCCAAGGTGTCGATCATCGACGTCAGCGATCCGACCGGCATCATCCGCCTGCACACCAAGTTCGAAACCGCCGGCCAGCTGAGCGATCAGTTCAAGCAGACCTACGTCTTTGATCCGCTGACCAAGACCGGCACCTATTACGGAATCTTCGCGCGCAACGTCTGGTCGGGGGCGGGTTGCTTCGGGCAATCACACACGCAGAACACCATTGAATCCTGGGACGTCACCGACGGAACACACCCGGCCCGCCTGTCGCGGCTGGACTTCGGCAAGAGCCAGGAGACCGTGCGCGGCACCGCCTTCGACGTGGACCGCCAGGTCGCCTACGCCATCACCGCGCGCAACGTCGATCCGCTGTACGCCATCAGCTTCGCCGACCGCACCAACCTGAAGGTGCTGTCCCAGATCGACGGGCTGTCCGGCGACATGACCGTCTTTCGCACCATCGGCGACAAGCAAGGTTTCCTGATGGGCATCGGCCGCGACACCAGCGACACCTGCACCGGCCTGCAAGGGAACACCACCGGGCCGGTCAGCACCAACATCGCCGTCAGCATCATCGACGTGCGCGATCTGACCAAGATTCGCCTGGTGCAGCGGCAGTGCGTGCAGGTGGAGAACGCGCAGTGGATCGGCTCCGACATCAGCTGGAACCTGGACCAGGCGCACAAGATGATCGGCATGTACTCCGACGCCACGGCCAACGTCATCACCGTGCCGGTCTATTACTGGCAAAAGCTGGACGAGACCAACAACAGCTGGTGGTGGTACCAGTGGCAGACCGCGGTCGGCATCATGTCCTGGGATCTGAGCGCGTACGACGACACCAAGCCGGCCACCGCTCAGACGGTCTTGAAGAACTTCGGCACCTTCATCCATCCGAACGGCCAGGTGCTGCGGTCGATCGTCTTCAACCACGAAGGGCCGACGCCGGAGCGGATGATGATCAACCTGTCGGACACCCACGTCTCGGTGGCCAGCCTGGCCGATCTGGCGAAACCCCAGCTGGAATCGGTCATCGAGGTGGCGCCGTATGACACGGCGGTGCTGCGTTTCGGCGACTACGTCGTGGAAGAGGTTCAAAGCCAGCCCTACTACGGCTGGTCCGCGAACCAGGACCGCACCGAGTTTCGCGTCAAGCTGGCCGGCGGCGACATCGAGAGCAAGACGCCGGTGGCCACCTTCTCTCTCGGCCAGGTCACGCGCGTCTTCAAGCATGGCGACAACCAGCTGGTGGCCGTCCGTTACATCCAGCAGCCGCCCACCAAGACCAACCCGAACTATCAGCCGCCCGTGATCGAAGCGCAGGTCTTTGACCTGACCG
>JAXDMH010000330.1:0-4755 GCA_034666225.1 Myxococcales bacterium | reverse complement strand
GCGGTCTACTTACGGCCCTGGCGTGGTTTTCCCGATCCTGTGCGCGGCGCTGGTCGCCGCCTGCAGCTCGGGTGGTCAGGGCTCGGGGCCGGCGGGAACCGGCGGCGCAGGGGGCTCCCCGACGGGAACCGGTGGCAGCGGCCCTGCCTCCGGCAGCGGGGGCAGCACGGGTAGCGGCGGTAGCGGCGGTGTCATGGGCAGCGGAGGCACCACCGGCGGCCCGGACGCTTCCGACGACCGTCCGGGCATCGACGTGGCCGACGCAGCACCCGACGCGGGCGGGACCGACCTGGTCGACGCAGCACCCGGAGACGTCTCGCACGACGTGGCGGGAGATGGCCCGTCGGCGGGGCGGCAAGTGGCCCGGCCCGTCGGCAGCACCGCCGCGGCCCTTGGCTACCATGAATATTTACCGCCTGGTTACGGTGACGGCACCAAGCGTCCGGTGCTGTTTTTCTTCCACGGTGTTGGCGAAAACGGAAACGGCACCAGCGATCTGCCCCGCGTGACCGCGAATGGACCGCCCAAATTGATCGCCGCGAATCAATGGCCGGCCAGCCGCCCGTTCATCGTGCTGTCACCGCAACACCGGCCGATGGCCGGTGCGCCCGATCCGGTCTACATCGGCTTCGACTGCTGGACGCCCACCGAGATCCACGACTTCGTCGCCTTTGCCTTGACCACCTATCAGATCGATCTCCATCGCATTTACGTCACCGGGCTCAGCTGCGGCGCCATGGGAAGCGCGAACTACTTCAAACAGTACGGCGCCGGGCAAGGCGTGGCGGCGGCCGCCCTGATCTCGGGCAACGCGAACATCTTCTGGCCCACGCCGGGCTGCGCGCTGGTCGGGGACATGGGCTTCTGGGCCTTCCACGGAGACGCCGACACCACCGTGCCGATCGCCGGCGACAACACGGCCCTCGGCCACCTGACCGCCTGTCCGCAACCGCGCAAGGAGGTCAAGTACACGGTCTACCCGGGCGGCGGCCACGACGTCTGGACGCGAACGTATGATCTCAGCGCCGGCAATGACGTCTATACCTGGCTGCTGGGTTTCAGCCGCTGATTGGGCCGTTAAGCACATTTCTCCTGCGCGCGACCCTGGACGGTATATTCCTCGGGCGTGCGATGGGCGGCAAACCGAACCACCGCTGTGGTCGTGGCGGGCATGATGATGGCGGCGTCCGCGATCAGCGTAGCTGATGAACCGAACGCTTCGCCACCAGCGACCGCCAGTCCGTCCACTCTGGCGCCACAATCGGCGGCCGCGCCGTTGAACCAGATGCCGCTTCCAGCGGCCTATCCGCCTGCACCCGCGGGCGCCGATTTATCTTCGGGCCGACCACCGCCGCCGCTCATGGTGCACAAAGCGCGGCGGGGCTTGGTCATCGGAGGGGCGATCACCGTTGGTGTGTCCTGGAGCGCAGCGGCGTTTGCTTCCCTCGTCATGAACGGCACGGCTGACTGCGGCTCGTGTCGGCGGAATGGCCAGAGGTACTGGATTCCGGTAGTGGGCCCAGCCCTGACCATCGAACGACCCTTGGACGGAGGCGCGATGATCCCTCTGGTCTGGTCTCTGACCGAGGCGGCGGGGCTGGCGATGCTCATCGCCGGGATGGTCGGCCATGACGTCGAAACGGCTGCTGTCGAACGCCCGCTGATCGGGCGTTGATGGCGGCAGCCCACCGCATGATAAAGTCACCGCCCATGAAGCTCGCGTTGGGAATCGGGACGCTGGTCGCGGTGGCGGCGCTGGCTGCGGGGTGCGGCGGCACTAACGGAGGAATGGGATCGCTCCCGGACGGCGGGGGCAGCGGCGGAACAAGCGGCGGCGGCATGGGGACGATGACCTGGAAGGAGAACGGCGCCGCCAAGACGTCGGCCTTCTCGGCCGCCGCCCGCGTCATGAGCGCGCAGTCCGACATGGTCCAGATAACGGGCAGCAACGGGGACCCGACGGCCATCTCGTTCGGCGTCAGCGTGAAGCCTCCGCCGCTGGTGCCGGGAACCTACGCCTGCTTCGGCGCCAGCTACCCGATCGTCAGTATCAGCTACCTGTCGAAGGGCGCGTCCAGCGGCGTCATGGGGGCTTGCTCGATCGTGATCTCGACGGTGGGCGATGTGGCCGGCAGCCACATCACCGGCACCTTCACGGCGACGTTGCCGCTCGACAACGGTATGACGAAGACGCTGACCGACGGCAAGTTCGACGTCGCGCAGACCGTCAATTCCATCTGACGGCCACGGTCGACCTCAGCCAGCACCGAGCCGCATCCGCGGATTCATTGCGGCTGCCAGCCTGAACACGGCCTGGCCGCGATAGTCAGAAATGCGAGCAAGTCGCCAGATAGCAGCCCTGGTCGCCGCCTGATTCCTGATAGCAGCGGTCGAGGGCGTCGTCCTCGACGGCCGTCATATTAGTGAGGCCGAAACCGGCGAAGGTCGTCTCGGTGACGGGATACTGATCGCCGTAGGAATCCTCGGCGGTGCAGGAGACGCTGTGGATGAGCGCCCAGTCCCAGTAGTAAGCGGGACGCACGAACTCGCCGTGGCCCCAGTGGTTCCACGGGTGCTCGCCATAGCGCATGGTGTGCGGCCGCAAGACGCGGACCGCGTGCGGGTGATAGGCGGGATGGGAATTGGGGGCGGGGGGATGGGCGCCCGGTGGATGACCGCGCCACGTGGGCGGGGCCGGCCGCGGGGGAAGGCGTTGCGCTTCATGGTGAACCTCTTGGTGCTCCTCACGGCGGACCTCGTGCCGCTCTTCGTGATGCTCGTCGCGCCCCGGGTGCTTGTCTTCGGCGCGGGCGACCAAGGCCAGCTGGGGTGTGGCGATGACGAACGCGAATGCCAGAGATGCTCCGAGCTTCATTCGATCTTCTCCCGCGAGAGGTGGAACAGGATGTGAGCCTGCCTGACCGGCAAGACCGAAAAGTAAGCACTTCGGCCCTGAGAGGCAACCGGCTGAATCTGAGAGGGGCGAGCGCCCGCTCAGGGCGTCGCGCAGCCGATCTTCGTGCTGCTGACGCGGATGTCGTCGATCCAGACGTCGGTCAGAATCGGCGTGGGGTGATATTGCAGGACGCCGATCGAGATCAGATCGAACTGGGGCGGCTTGCGGGCGGTAAAGTTGCTGACCTGCTCGGGCAGCTCCTTGTCGTCGACCCACACCCGGCGCGTGGTGGTGGTGGCGTTGCCTCCTTGCAACAGCTCGAGGCAGATCCACTTCATGGGCACGACCTTCGTCGGTGAACCGGGACCGAACTCGGTGAAGGTCGGACCGTGGGCGTGCACGCCGGGGCCGGCGCCGTAATATTCGGAATAGCCCAGGTACTGTTTGTTGCCCGACGAGCCGAGCCCGGCCTCGACGAAACCGAGATCGTTGTTTCCGGTGGCCAGCAGATAGGCCATGTGGAAACCGCCCATGTTGTCGGCTGGCAGGTCGGGATTGAAGTAGATGAAGGCGCGCGTATAGAACGTGTTGTCCTTGGCCGGAAAGGTCACGGCGTCGGTGAGCTGCGCGGTGTTCGGCTGGCCGGCCACCAGCTTGACGTGCAGGGCATAGCTGCCGGTGTGGGGGTGGTCCTTGTCGACGGTGAGGCTGGAACCGGCGGTGGTGTGCTTGCCCCAGATCTTCGAGTCGATGGCGCCGCTTTCGAAGTCTTCGCACAGCTCCAGGCCCACGGTCTTGCAGTTGGCCGAGCCGCCGTCGATGGGCCCGCCGACCTCGCCGCCGGGCATCGCGTCGTCGCCGGCATCGCCGCTTTGCGTTGGTGTCTCCGCGCAGCAATCGGCGCCGTCGCCAGGTAGATCCTGCGGTGCCGCGTCCGGGTTTGCTGGCGGGCTGTCGCCGCCCGTTGATCGATCGGACCCGGACCCGTCGGGCGTGGGCGCTCCGCTAATTGCGGAGTCACTGGCGGCGCATCCAAACGCGCCGATTGCCACCCCCACCAATAACCAATGACCTGGGTGCAACGCCTTCATCTGTCTTGTTCAAGACGGCGCATTCGGTCCCGGCAGGCATGAATTCGATGGCGCCGATGTAGGGCGGCCGGCAATCAGGAGAACCGACCAAAACTGATTGCGCCTAGCAGCGTACTGATAAACGAACGCGGACAATGTCCCAGCCGAACCTCCCCGCCACCCGTCCCTCCCTGGGCCCACCGGCCCTGGGGCTTCGCCATCGTCTGATGGTCTGGGCGGGGAACAGTGTCGACCCGCGGGTGTTGCCGCGCACGGGCGTGGTGACCATCGGCCGCGCCTCCGACGCGAACGTGCGCATCGACGCGCCGTCAATCTCGCGGCGACACGCCGAGCTGCTGATCAGCGCGCACGAGGTTCATATCCGCGATCTCGACAGCCAGAATGGGACGCGCATCAACGGCGAGCGCATCAGCGAGGCGCGGCGGTTGACCTATGGCGACGTCATCACGCTGGGAGACGTCTTCATCATTTTCTCCGAGCAGCCGCCAGACGCGCCGCCGGGGGGGCGCGCCGCGGGCGACGACGACGTCGAGCGGACCATCACCCTGGGGACGAACACCGTGTTGGTGGCCGATCCGGCGATGAGCCACATCTATGCCCAGATCGAGCGGCTGGCCGTGGCCGAGCTGTCGGTGCTGATCTGGGGTGAGACCGGTTCGGGAAAGGAACTGGCGGCCACCGCCTTGCACCAGTGGTCCAGGCGCAGCGGCGGACCGTTCGTGCCGATCAACTGCGCGGCGTTGCCTGAAGGTCTGGCGGAGAGCGAGC
>JAXDMH010000329.1:0-4485 GCA_034666225.1 Myxococcales bacterium | reverse complement strand
GGTACACGACAATGAATCCCGTGGCGTCCGCCTTCTGTCGCCAGCCCGAAATCAGCTGCTGCTCGGTGGCGTTCGACGTGAGCCCGTGAATGTCCAGGACCAGCGGCACGCGCTGACTGCCGTCGTAACTGGTCGGCACGTAGACGATGTACTCGCGCGCCACGCCGCCGAACTGCAACATGACGGTGGTGTTCCCCGCCTTCAAACTGCCGTTGCCGCAGCCGGTGGTTCTACCATCATCTCCCCCCACAACCTTCCCGCCGGTTCCCGCTGCGCCATCGCCACCCAATGCTCCGCCCGTGCCTCCGGCGTCGGCCGCAACCGGGGTGGTCGTTCCGCAACCCCCACTCAGAACAATGGCGAAAAGCCCGATCGGAAGAACGGCTTTCATCACAGACCTCCTGTAAGAGGTTCTGACACCGCTGGGCCCGAAAACAGAAAAAAACTACAGCCGCTCGATCTTGAGGTGAACGACGCCCGGTATCCCTTCCAGGGCCTGCGCCAGCTCGTGACTCTGGACCGGCGCCGGTGTGCGGACCTCGAAGGATATCCGGACGTGGCCGGCGGTGCGGTGACGTTCGTATTCCTCCTGGGAGACCAGGGCTCCCTTGCCCTTCAGCGCCTCGACCACGGCGGGAACGGGGAATTGTGCCTCGTCGACCGTCACCATGACCCGCTGGCGGGCGATGGGCTCGCCGCGATCTTCGAAACGCCGCAGCAGGGTCAGCGCTCCCAGACCCAGCGCCGTCGCGAACACGGCCACCACGTACATCCCTCCGCCGGCCGCCATCCCGATGGAGGCGACCAGCCAAAGACCGGCTGCGGTGGTCAGTCCCCGGATGGTGATTCCGGTGCGCAGGATGGCGCCGGCACCCAGAAAGCCGATGCCGGACACCACCGCCGATGCGATGCGAGACGGATCGGTGACCATCAGATCGCCGGCGCCGTAATGCTGGTAGTACGCGAACTGCGTCGAGATCACCATGAACGTCGCCGACGCCAGCGCCACGATCGAATGGGTTCGCAAGCCGGCGGGCCGCCCATGCAGATCGCGCTCGAAGCCGATCGCCGCGCCCAGCAACGTACCGACCAGGATCCGAAAGAGGAGGTCTGCGTGATCCGGCAGCGTGTTCACGTCCAGTAGCCTCGCACGACCGACGGTCCCCCCGCAAAATCGTCGGTATTCGACTTCCCGATGTTGAGGCGCTGCTATTTCAATTCAGGAGGCCGGGCTCTGCCCGGCCGGCCCACCTTGCGAGAAGCGCCGGGGAGAGCCGGCGAGAGGGGCCAGCAGGCCCCTTTCGCCCCCCCCCAGCAGGCCCCTTTCGCGCAGCGAGCCTGCGAGCGCCCTACGGGATGATCATCCCGCAGTTCACGAACGAGAAGTTCGTATCGATGTGGAAGTTCGAGGCCTCGGTGTGCCGTTCGGCGTGGAAGAGATCCATCGTGTAGACGCTGCCTTTGGTCAGGCCCAGGTCGCCGGCCTTCAGGTCCAGATCGACAGCGCCGTCTGCGGGCGGGTGCAGACCGCCCAGGTCAATGGCCAGCTTGCCGTTGATGAAGACCCACAGATCGTCGTCGCCGGTGAACTTGAACGTCTCGGCGCCCTTGTACTGGAACTTGGTGTGAACCTCGGTGGTGAAGCCGAAGTTGTGACTGACGCCGGCCAGATCCTCGCCCGAGTTTCCCCAGCCCGCGCCGTCGAGCGGAAAGAAGCTGCTGCTGGCGAAGGTCGAGATGTTCCCCTGCGGCTGCGCTTCCAGTTGCAGGAAAACCACGAACGGTTTGTTCACGCCGCTGGCGAATCGGTACCACTGGTCAAAGTTCGCCTTGCTGGTGGTCATCTGACCGAACGGGCAGGCCACCGCGTTCATGACGTTCAGCTCGCACAGCGAGGCATAGGAAGGTTTGTTGTCGGCGCCGAGCGCCGCCGCCACCAGGTTCGGCGTGACGTCGCAGCCCTGGAACGCTTCAAAGTCGGGGTGTCCCATCGGTTCGGTGGTCCCTTTGAAATCGCGAACGACGCCGATCAAGACGTTGCAGCCGTCGCTGCCGGCGACCACGCCGACGCCCGGGACGCTGTCGCCCGGCAGCGCATCCCCCAGCTTGTATCCGCCCGTGTCGGCCTTGGTGAACTCCGACGGTTTGGGAATGGTGATGCCGCCGCCGCTGCCCGCCGCGCCGACGACACCACCGGTGCCGACGCCCGTGCCGCCACTGCCGGCCGAAACGGAACCGCCCGCGCCGCCCGTTCCTGTTGGCATCGGATTGCCGCCACCCGTTCCGCCATCGCTTGGAACCTCACGCCGACCGGCGTTCGCACAGCCGGCGCCCACAAGAAACGCGGCCCCGGCGATCACCGCAAGCCGCGGCAAGCAAAGACAACGCATCGACTTCAAATCCTCCATGCTCCGAAAAACTGAATGCCACTATACAGGGCGCGACTGAACAGAACAGAGCGAAGGGATGTTCAGTTCCTGAAGAACGGGGAACGCCGGGAAGCCGCAGACCGGGACCGACGATGCGCGAGGATGATGATTGTTTCGGGGAAAAATCAGGGATCGCCCTGGTCGTTTCGCGCGGGCACCTCAGGTTTCTGACGCGCCACCGCCACCGTTGGCCGGGCCCGGTAGGGGCGTGTTAGGTTCTGAAAGTGCCGCTCAGCGGGAAGACAAAATTTCGGATCGCCGCCGCGCTGTTTGCAGCGTTGCTGTTGTTCGTCGCTGTCGAGGCGTTGCGGGTCTGGTGGTTTCGCGGCTACGCGCGCGGCACGCGCACCGGCGTGATCAGGAAGATCTCGTTCAAGGGACCGCCCTACTGCAAATACATGTTGGGCGAGATGGCGTTGCAGGGAACGTTGCCGGGGCAGCCGGTCGAGATCTGGGAGTTCTCGGTGGATGACGAGAAGCCCAGCAGCCCACTGGTGGCCAAGCTGCACGAGGCCGAACGCTCGGCAGACCGCGTCACGTTGCAATACCGACAGGACCTGCATTCGTTGTTTCGCTGCACACCGTCCGAGTATTTCGTTACCGGCATCGAGAAATAACGGTCGGCTCGCCGGGCGCGCCGGAGAGCGCCTCCCTGAAGTCGAGGAGGATTTCCCTGAGTCAGTCGCAGTCCACAATCGACATCGTCGGACGGGTCCTGGAGACCATCGCGGGGGTGCAGCGCCAACGCCCCGCCAATGGTCATCCCTTCGTCACGCTGTCATGGGCGCAGAGCCTTGACGGCAGCATTGCTCTCGAGGCTGGGCGGAAATTTGCGCTCAGCGGCGGCGAATCGCTGGCGCTGACGCACGCCCTGCGCGCCTCGCACGACGCCATCCTGGTGGGCATCGACACCTTGCTGGCCGATGATCCCGAACTGGGGGTGCGCCACTGGCCGGGCCCGTGGCCGTCGCCGGTGATCCTGGACAGTCGCCTGCGCACGCCGCCCACGGCGCGCCTGCTGGCCGCTGGCGAGCCGCGTCCGATTCGCATCGTGTGCACCGCCTCCGCGGATGAGCGCCTGGGCAGTCCGCTGCTGGCGCGCGGTGCCCAGATTCTGCGGATGGCGGCCTGGCCCAACGGTTGGGTCGATCTGGAGGCGCTGATGACGGCGCTGGCTGCCAGCGGGATCAAGCGCCTGATGGTGGAAGGCGGGGCCAAGGTCCTGACCAGTTTTCTGCGGGCACGGCTAGGCGATTACGCGGTGGTCACCGTGGCGCCGCGCCTGCTGGGCGGGCTTGCCGCGGTGGGAACGCTGGAGCACGGGCAGCTGCCGCGGTTGTCGTCGCCCACCAGCTTTCGGCTGGCCGACGATTTCGTGCTGTCGGGCGCGCTGCGCTGGGGAGCGGACAGCGGATGAAACGACGCGCGCTGGTCTTCCGCGGACCGCGGCAGGTGAGCGTCGTCGACGAGGAGTGCGGGCCGATCCCGGCCGGGCATCTGCTGGTGCGAACGCGCGTCTCGGCGATCAGCGCCGGCACCGAGCTGCTGGCCTATCGGGGTGAATTGCCGGAGGGTGTTCCTCTCGACGAAACGCTGCCGGCCTTGGCCGGTGAGGCGGGCTGGTCGTATCCGTTTCGGTACGGCTATGCGGCGGTGGGCGACGTCGCCGCGGTGGGCGAGGGCGTCGCGCCCGGGTCGTGGATGGGCCGCCGCGTTTTCAGTTTTCACCCCCACGCCAGCGCCTTCACCGTGCCGGCGGCGCAAGCCTGGCTGGTGCCCGACGGGATCGATGCGGAAGCGGCCGCCCTGGTGGCGAACATGGAGACGGCGGTGAACCTGGTGCTGGACGCCGGGCCGCGCCTGGGTGAGAGGGTGGCGGTGTTTGGACAGGGCGTGGTCGGTCTGCTGGTGACGGCGCTGCTGGCGCGGTTTCCACTGCAAAACCTGGTGGTGGTCGACGGCGTGGCGGCGCGCGCGGCCCGCGGCCGGGCACTGGGGGCGCACGCCGCCGTGGTCCCGGACGTCGATGGCGCGGGGGATGTCCGCGCCGCCATCG
>JAXDMH010000328.1:0-3325 GCA_034666225.1 Myxococcales bacterium | reverse complement strand
CATCGCGGCCACCTGATGCAAAAGATGGGAGCGCAATCCCTGGTAGAGCTGATCAGGATGTTCGAGCGGCTGAATTCCCGCCCCCCCGGCACCAGCCCCTAGCACCAACGTATGGTAGGCGCGCCTGCGTGCGCGGCATACGGTCTCGCAGACGGCAAGAACGATCATCGATCGGGATCAGTACCGACGGGAGACACTGTATGAACGGGGCCATGATCGAAGACGGTGGGGAGCGGGTGGTGGCTGGCGTCGCGAGAGAGAGCGACCGAGGTTTCCAGCGCCTGGTCGGCGGCTGTGCTCGTTTTCGCCAGGTGGTGAATCGCGCGCGGCAGCTAGCTTATGTCGACGCGCCAGTGTTGCTGCTGGGCGAGACCGGCGTGGGAAAAGAGATCTTTGCGCGCGCCCTTCACGACGGTGGCAGGTGCCCGGAGGCGCCGTTCGTGGCCCTCAACTGCGGGGGCCTGTCGCGTGAACTCCTGGCCAGCGAGCTTTTTGGCTATGTCGACGGTGCCTTCACCGGCGCGCGACGGACGGGAATGGTCGGCAAGGTGGAAGCCGCGCGCGGCGGGACGCTGTTCCTGGATGAGATCGGCGAGATGCCGCTGGACCTGCAGCCCTATCTGCTGCGGGTCCTGGAAAGCGGTGAGATCTATCCTTTGGGGAGCAACAAACCGCGGACGGTGCAGTTCCGTCTGGTGGCGGCCTGCAACCGCAACCTACGCGCCGAGGTGGCATCGGGGCGATTTCGCGAAGATCTCTACTATCGGATCTCGGCGACGTCGCTGCAGATACCGGCGCTGCGCGAGCGCAAGGAGGACCTGCCGCTGCTGGTGGCGCACTTTGCCGCCCAGGTGACGGCTCGACAGGGCCAGCCGGCCAAGTATTTCCAGCCAGAGATCCTGTTAGCGCTGTCGCGGTACGCCTGGCCCGGCAATCTGCGCGAGCTGCGCAACGTCGTCGAGGTCATGGTTCTCTTGGCGGCGACGGAGACCGTCGATCTGACGGCGCTGCCGCCCGATTTTCCACCCCAGCCCCTGGACGACGGCGGCGCGGCCAAGGCATCGGGGTTGGCTCCGACGGACGGTGGATTGGCAGAAGCCGAGCGCGAGGTCATCGACGCGGCCTTGCACCTGCGGCGCGGAAATCTGGCCCGCGTGGCCAAAGATCTTGGGATCTCCCGCAGCACGCTTTACCTCAAGGTGAAGAAATACAAGCTGGACGGGATCGTGGCCGACGTGCGAATCGCCGCTCACCGCCTGTGCGCCGACGGCGCCACGCGCCCCGCGCTGCCCTGACCATGTTCAAAAATCGGACATGGTCGGACGATCGGTCGATACGTCGAGGACAGTGCCGGCAGCAGGGCCTTGACCTTGCGTACACGCGCGCCGGGCCAAGGCTGGCGCGTGGGTTGCTGTCTTTCCAGGCAGGAGGAGACGACATGAAAAGGACGAGAGCTGCTTTGGTTATGTGGGTCATGGGAATCAGCGTTGCGCCGTTACATTCATCAGCGGCGCGGGCGGAGTCGCCCCAGGCGCAGGGGATGACGGGAGCTTCGGGAGCGACGCCGCCACCGCTGGCGGTCGGCTTTGAAGAACACCTGGTCACCATACCGGTCACCGTCGAGGACATCGACAAGAAGAACCGGACGCTGACAGTCCGGAACACCGACGGGCAGAAAAGCACCGTCAAGGTTCCACCCGATGTGCAGCGTTTCGATCAGCTGAAGAAAGGCGACAAGATCGACCTGGCGTACTACCGCGCCGTCGCTGTCTCGGTGGTGCCTGCGCAGACGACGGCCTCCGCCGGTGGTCAGAAGCACCAGATGGCGGCGACGCCAGCCCAGGTCGTGTCGGTGAACAAGAGCGACAACAGCATGCAGGTCAAAGGTCAAAACGGAAAGACGCAGACCGTCAGCGCCGCGGACGACTCCGTCCGCCAGAAGATGCAGACGTTGAAACCAGGCGACGTCGTCGAGCTGATCTACTCGGAAGCCGAAGCGACATCCATCCTGCCCCATACCGATCACTAGGAGACAGCCATGCGTATCAAAATGACCGCAGTGATTCTGTGGAGCGTTCTGGGTGGCCTGCTGTTTCTCAACCATGCCGGCGCCCAACCCGACCCTTCAGCGGCCCCGATCGTCGGCAAGGCCACGCTGGGCGTGACGGTGGCGCAGGCAGATCTCATCGCCACCGGCTGGCGCGCATCAAAGTTGCTGCACGCCGAGGTCCGCAACGAAAAGGGCGACAAGATCGGCAAGATCGACGACATCGTCGTCGACACCGACGGGACGCTGTCGGTGGCCATCATCGACGTGGGCGGCTTTCTGGGCCTGGGGGGCCACCGCGTCGCCATTCCGGTCAGTCAGCTGGTCTTCTCGCAAAACCGACCGCAGATTCTGCTGCCGGACGCCACCAAAGACGCGCTGAAGGCACTGCCGGTGTTCAAGTACACAAGTTAGTTGTGGCTTTCGCTTGCGTGGGAGAGGTCGGCCGGCCCCTCCCACGGGGCTTCAACCGGTAGTGACAGGTGGAAATTTCGGCTTCGGGCCGGTTGAAATGCGATGCAGCTCGGCGACATGCAGATGGACCGCTCGAAGCATGGTGACTGACCTTGGCCGCGACATCGTGGCGGTCGGATTCGATATCGATTCGCTGCCTGAGGACATCGCTCGAATCGAATGCGTGACTTGTAGTGGAACGACGCCCCGGTATCGCCGCGCGCCCTCTCGGGCAACACCGACCACTTCTGTATCCGGATGACCAGCGCCTCCTGATGGTCGTGCTACCCTGATGGCCAAGCACGTCTTCGGCATGCGCTGCGGGATCCACACTCACCATCGACGGCGATCGGATCGGGGCCGGTGACGCTTCGGCTATCTCAGCCGCCGATCAAGAACGCGCCCGGGCGGCGCCTGAGCCTCGGCTTGTCGTTGCTGGGTGTCCTGCTCTCCGTGAGCCGTCCGGGCTCCGCGGGCGCGCAGACAGCCGAAGGCGGCGTGGCCAATCAGGTCGCGCAGGGCAAGGGGAGTCCGCCGCGCGCGACCGGGGTCAAGCGCTGGGAGCGGTCGCTGGCCTCGGGCCCGGCCTGGACGGTTTGACGTTCACTACCCTGGACGATAGCAGCGGGGGGCGTCTCGCGCTGGACTCTGATGTCTTCTCGGTGACACGAACCATGCCGATTACCAGCCCCAACTATTTCCCGGTCCGCGAAGCCAAGATCGTTTCAGACAAGGAACACGTCTTCGCCCTCATCGCCAACGGTTCAACTGCGCTGGCGGGCATCGAACGCGCGACTGGCCACGTCCTTTTCCAGATCCCGGTTT
>JAXDMH010000327.1:0-3846 GCA_034666225.1 Myxococcales bacterium | reverse complement strand
GTAGGCGTCCGAGGGCAGACCCGAGACGATCTGCGCGATGGCCGTCGTGGCAGCCGCCTTGGCCCCGGTCGAGGCCGAGCCGCGGCGCGGGTTCAAGCCACAGACGTCGGCAAAACCGAGACGGGCGTTCAGCGCCGCGCAGAGGTGATCGCGCCGGGCCACCGCGATGACCTCACCGCCGTTCTTGTCGGCGGTCGTCGTGGCGGCAGCGTGCGTGGTCAGCGGCGATGTGACCAGCGCCTTGACCAGCACCGGCCACTGGAAATTCGAATCGCGAAATTGCGCGACCAGCCGCTGGAACTCCGGATCGCCCTCGTCGCAGGCGACCGAATTCACATAGTGACAGAGCTTCTGCACCCACCCCGCCGCCACCAGCGGATGCTGGGCCAGCGCATCGCCCAGATCGCCGACGGAGGCGACCGGCCTGACCATGCCCCGAAAAGCGAAGAGGCCAGGCTGCGCGGTCCAGCTGGAATCGAGCTGGTTGTGATAGTTCCACGACCAGGTCGACGACAAGATCGATCGCGTGGGATCCAGCGTGCGGTGGCAGCCATAGCAGGGTCCGCTGCCAGCGTGCGCGGCGTCCAGCCCCGGCGTGGCGTTCAGTGCCGATTCATCTTCGAGCTCGACGGTGGCGCCGGTGGCGACGATCAGCGTCTGGTGCATGGTGACGCGCATCTGATTGCTGGAGTTGGTCTGCCAGTTGGCGAAGAAGGCCGGCGTGCTGAAGAAACCGACCCGCGGCACCGACAGCACCAGCTGGGACGTCATGCGCAGGGCCGGCAGATCGTAAAACCGCGTGGTGGCCTGGCCGGGTTCCGGCGGGCGGATCGTCACCATGGTCCAGTCGTCGAAGTCGGCGGCGGTGAACTGCGGGCCGCGCGCGGTGCCGTCAAAACCGGGGCAAAAGTGGCCGTTCGTCAGAGTGCGGCCGTCGATGGAACCCCACAGGACGTAGTGCAGAGAGCGCGCCTTGGCCGCCAGCACCACGGGATCCTGCTGGCATTCGGGGATCGTCTCCTCGGTGGCGACGTCGGGGTTGTACCAGTGCATGAAGTTCGGGCTGGTGGGATCCAGTGACTGTTCGATGGGCACCGGCCCACCCGCTGATTGCACGACGATGGGCGTCGCTCGGTTGGCGGTCCGGAAGCCGTCAAAGATGTTGCCGTCGTTGTCGACCTGCCAGGTGTCGAGGAACGCGTAGAACTCTTTCAGCGCGGTCGTCAGCATCAGCGTCCGCGTGGTCATGGCGTCGGTCAGCGGGCGCCCTTGCGCCGTCAGTTCCAGCATGGTGCGGGCAAAACTCTCCTGGGCGTTTTGCAGCAGCAGGGGCGTCGTGCTGTCGTTCAAGCCCGGCTGGGCGCGCACCTGATCGGTGAAGTCATTGGCCGTCACCTGCGTCTGCTGAAAGGCCAGCTGGAAAAAGCGCAGCATCTTGCCCCGGTATTCCGGCAGGGCCATCCATGCGTCGACCAGCGCCGACAGCGCCTGCGGATCGGCGGCGACGGCGTCCAACTCGGCGGGGGTGGGCGCCAGCCCGACCAGGACGTTCTTTACCTTTGCGACGTAAACACCGGGAGGCGTGGGCGAAAACGCGACGCCTCCGTCGGGCGGAGCGTGGTCACCTGGCCGATGCGACGAGCATGCCGAGCCCCACGACACCACCACGACGGCGGCGAGGAGGGGAAGAAACGCCGACTCACGCAAAAACAACACGCTGGTGAAGCGTTCAAGCCTACCAGCGGGACCGGGGCCGTCAATGCGACGTCGGCATGACGTTCAAGGTTGGCGGCGACGGCGGCGCAGCGACCAGGCGAGCAGCGCGAGCGCGGCGAATCCCTGACAGCGCGACGGGCGCGTTCCCGCCCAGACGCAGCCGTTCGCGGTCAGCTCGGACACGCCGTTGGCGCCGGTGCCGGCGGCGCCGCCCGAGCCGCCGCCGGACGATGACCCGCCGCTGCCCGAGGGACCCGCCCCACCGCTGCCGCTGGCGCCGCCGCCCTCGTTGCCACCGCTGCCCTGGTCAGCGTCGGAAGGAACAGCGCCACCGTCGGATGAAGAGCCGCTGTCGGCGGTGGTGCCGCCGTCCGCGTCGGTCGGCGTGGTCACCATGATGTCGGCCAGCGAATCACCCTCGACGTAGTTGTCGAGATAGATCGAATCGACGAACGTCGAGCGCGAGGGGCGGTGAAAGCCGGTCTGGAAATTCATCGAGTTGGTGTCGGCCTTGGTCTGCGCCATGATGTCGACCACCTTGGCGCCGTCGTACCAGAGCTGCACCTGGCCCATCGCCGCGTTGGCGGACCAGTGGATGCGCATCGCCATCTGGTGCCATTTGTTCAGCGTGAGATCCGCGGTCCAGCGTTTGGTCTGCCCCAGGCTGCCGGTGCCATAGCCGACGCTGCTGCCGCCGCCGGTCTTGGGCTCTACCCACCAGGTCATCATGTTCCGGTTGCTGCCGTTGGATTCAAAGTAGGCGATGTTGTCCCGGATCTGCGGCGCGGTATCCATGAGGAACCAGAAGGACATGAAAAGATCCTGTCCCTCGCCAGTGCGCGGGCTGCCGCGGTTCAGCTGGACACGCATCTGCGACCCGCCGAACAGATCATCGGCGTGAATGGTCAGCTTGCCGGCGGATGTTCCTTGCTGAACGGGGTTGGTCACTATCTCGACGTTCTTGCGGCCATTGGTGGTGGCGTTGACGTTGCCGTTCCACTGGCTGATGTTCCCGGTTTCGAAATCGGCATGCCAGATGACGGCGGCGGCGGCCGGCGCGGCGCCGTAGATACCTGCGGCGATCAGCAAACAGACGGACCACGAAACCACACGTGCCCAATCTTTCATCGATGACCTTCCCGTTTAGAACAAACACGGACGATGAGGTGCTGACAGCAGGGTGTTGCTGCCGCGGCGCGATCGATCAAATCAAAAGAAGATGATTCGGCCTGGGCATCCGCCGACGCTGTCGGTGGATGGTCCGTTCACGGTAACAGGAAAAAGGCGGCGCCCTCCACCAAATTCGCAGCGGGCGGCCGGGGCATCCGGGCAGCGCCGCGCCGCGCCGCGGCTGCATGCGGCGCAAAAAATGGCTGATTGGCGACTGTTATTTGCCCAGCGCCCAGGTGATGGCGGCGTCGAACAACTTCAAACCGTCGCCGGTCAGGTTGGCGGCCAGCGCCTCGCGGATCGCATAGCCAACCCGACGGGCGGGGGCTGTGCCGCCGACCATCTGGGCGCCGGTGGTGAACCCGAAGATCACCGCTCTGCCGGGGTTGTCGGCCATCGTGGCGACGATCGTCGCGCTGGCCGCGGGAACGCCCCAGCCAAGTTCGCCGACCATCGAAGAGATGGTGACCGTGCCGCTGAGACCGGCGGCCAGGGGGTGGGTCGGCATGGTGATCTTCACTGTGGTCTGGCCCGTGGTCATGTCCCAGTCCGTTCCGCGGGTCATCCCGGTCATGCGCATGGGTCCGTACTCGCCGTTTTCGATGCTGACCACCGGCAGGGTCACGTCACGCACCTTCGTGCCCAGCGGGGCAGATTCGGCGCTGCTGGAAATCAGCACCAGATCGAACGTCATCGCCTGCGCCGTGGTCACGGCGGCGTCGCTGACCCGGGTCACCACGAAGCCGCGGCCCTGCAGGCGATCGCTCATGGCCTTGTCACCGGCGGTCATGGTCCCGTTGGTGATCATGATGACCTTGAGACCGGGTGGGATCGCGGTTTCGCTGCCCATGTCGACGGCCGACGTTTCGGGCGCCACTTCGGGCGCGCCGCTATCCGGCGCCGATTCCACGGCCAGGTCGGTTGCCGCGGTGTCAGCGGCCGGAGCGTTGTCCTGGGGCT
>JAXDMH010000326.1:0-6534 GCA_034666225.1 Myxococcales bacterium | reverse complement strand
CCCTGGCCACCGCCATCGTCGCCTCGGCGCTGGTGTCGCTGACGCTGACGGCGATGATGTGCGCCCACATTCTCAAGCCGCAGCCCAAGGACAAGGCGCAGGCGCACGAGCAGAAGAACGTCGTGGCCCGCGTCTCCGAGCGCATCTGGGATCGGGCGGTGGCGGCCTACGACCGCGGCCTGCAATGGGTGCTGCAGCACCAGGCGCTGACCCTGGGCGCCACGGCGGCCACGGTGCTGTTCACGGCCCTGCTGGCGGTGGTGGTCCCCAAGGGGCTGTTCCCGCAGCAGGACACCGGCCTTTTGCTGGGCGTCACCGAGGCGCCGCCCGACATCTCGTTCGCCGCGATGAGCGAACGCCAGCGCGCCGTCGCCGATGTGGTGCGGGCCGACCCCGACGTCCAGACGGTGTCGTCGTTCATCGGCGCCGACGGGACCAACCCCACGCTGAACAGCGGGCGCCTTTCGATCACGCTGAAGCCGCATCACGCCAGGGCCGGCGCGCAGGAGATCATCCATCGGATCAGTGCGCGGCTGTCGGATGTCGGTGGCATCGCCGTCTACCTGCAAGCGGTGCAGGATCTTCAGATCGACACGCGCACCAGCCGCACCCAGTACCAGTACACGCTGGAAGACGCCGATCCCGACGAGCTGGCGGCCTGGGCGCCGCGCCTTCTGGATCGCCTGCGCGCGCTGCCCGACCTGACCGACGTGGCCAGCGATCAGCAGGCGGGCGGCCTGCAACTGGCGCTGGTGGTGGATCGAGATACGGCGTCGCGGCTGGGCGTCACCTCGCAGGCCGTCGACGACACGCTGTACGACGCCTTCGGGCAGCGCCAGGTTTCGACCATCTTCACCCAGCTGAACCTCTATCGCGTGATCCTCGAGGTCTCGCCCGCCTATCAACAGAACCCGCAGGCGCTGGACCAGATCTACCTGCGCTCGCAAAGCGGCGCCTCCGTGCCGCTGTCGGCCTTCACCCACTACGAACGCCGGCAGGTGGCGCTGTCCATCGCCCACGAGGGGCAGTTTCCGGCGGTGACGCTGTCGTTCAACGTCGCCGGGGGCGGGTCGCTGGGGCGCGCGGTGAAGGCGGTGGAAGAGGCCTTCGCCGGGCTGGGCGCGCCGATGGGATTGCACGGCGATTTCCAGGGAGCGGCGCGCGCCTTCGGCGAATCACTGACCAGCGAGCCGCTGCTGATCCTGGCGGCGCTGATCACCATGTACATCGTGCTGGGCGTGCTTTACGAAAGCTATATCCACCCCATCACCATCTTGAGCACGCTGCCGTCGGCGGGGGTGGGGGCGTTCCTGGCCCTGATCGTGTGCGGCGAGGAGTTTTCCATCATCGCCCTCATCGGGATCATCCTGCTCATCGGCATCGTGAAGAAGAACGCCATCATGATGATCGACTTTGCGCTGGTGGCCGAGCGCGAAGAGAAAAAGAGCCCGCGCGAGGCCATCCACCAGGCCTGCCTGCTGCGCTTTCGCCCCATCATGATGACCACGGCGGCGGCGCTGCTGGGCGGGCTGCCGCTGGCGCTGGGGCGGGGCATCGGCTCGGAGCTGCGGCGTCCGCTGGGGATCACCATCGTGGGCGGGTTGTTGCTGTCGCAGGTGCTCACGCTGTTCACCACGCCGGTCATCTACCTTTACATGGAGCGCGCGGCGTCCTGGGTGCGGCGCCGTCGCGGCATCGCCGAACCGGCGACCGAGACCGCGGCCGCCACGGGGGGCGAGGGGAGTTCGTGAGCGACGAGGAACGCCCGCCGCCTGACGGCGATCACCCGCCGTCCGACGGGGAACGCACGGGCCTGTCGGCGCCGTTCATCCGACGGCCGGTGGCCACCTCGTTGCTGGCGGCGGCGGTGCTGCTGGCGGGGATGGCGGCCTTCTTCCACCTGCCGGTGGCGCCCCTGCCGCGCGTCGATTTTCCGACGGTGTCGGTCTCGGCCAACCTGCCGGGAGCCAGCCCGGACACCATGGCCTCGTCGGTGGCCACGCCCCTGGAACGTCGCTTCGGGCGCATCGCCGGCCTGACCGAGATGACGTCGACCAGCGCGCTCGGGTCGACCAACATCACCCTGCAGTTCGATCTGGACCGCGACGTGGCGGCGGCCGCGCGCGACGTGCAGGCCGCCATCAACGCCGCGGGCGGCGAGCTGCCGCCGAACCTGCCCACCCGTCCCAACTATCGCAAGGTCAACCCGGCGGATTCGCCGATCCTGATCCTGTCGCTGCGCTCTGATACGTTGCCGCTGGCCCAGGTTTTCGACGCCGCCAATTCCATCTTGGCCCAGAAGATGTCGCAGATCGAAGGCGTGGGGCAGGTGTTCGTGGGCGGCGGCCAGCAGCCGGCCGTGCGCGTGCAGGTCGACGGCCAGACTCTCGCCGGCATGGGTCTTTCCAGCGCCGACGTGCGCGCCGCGCTGGCCGCGTCGACGTCCAACCAGCCCAAGGGGATGATCAGCGGCCCGCGCACCACCTACTCGGTGGCCGCCAACGACCAGCTGATCGGCGCCGAGGCTTATCGCAAGCTGGTGATCTCTTACAGCGCGGCTTCTGGCTCGGCGGTGCGCCTGGGCGACGTGGCGCGCGTCTTTGACGACGTGGAGAACAACCGCCTGGCCGCCTGGATCGACGGCAAGCGATCGGTCCTGATGATCATCCGGCGCGAGCCGGGGGCCAACATTCTGGACACCATCGATCGCATCAAGACGGCGCTGCCGCGCCTGACCGATTCGATCTCGCCGGCCATCGAGGTTCGCCTGGCCCTGGATCGCACGGAGACCATCCGCGCCTCGGTGCGCGACGTGGAGATCACCCTGGTCCTCAGCGTGCTGCTGGTGACGCTGGTGGTGTTCGTGTTTCTGCGCAGCGCGCGGGCCACGGTGATTCCCACCGTCGCGGTGCCGCTGTCGCTGGTCGGCACGTTCGGCGTGATGTACCTGGTGGGGTACAGCCTGGACAACCTGTCGCTGATGGCGCTGACCATCTCGACGGGGTTCGTCGTCGACGACGCCATCGTCGTCACCGAGAACATCTCGCGCTACATCGAAGGGGGGATGTCGCCGCTGAAGGCGGCCCTGGAGGGGGCGCGCCAGATCGGCTTCACCATCGTGTCGATCACCGTGTCGCTGATCGCCGTGTTCATCCCCATCTTGCTGATGGGCGGCATCGTCGGACGGCTGTTTCGCGAGTTCGCCGTGACGCTGTCCATCGCCATCGCGCTGTCGGCGGTGGTCTCGCTGACGGTGACCCCGACCATGGCCGCCTATCTGCTGCGTTCCAAGGCCGAGACGCCGCGCACGCGCTTCTATCGCTGGTCAGAGCGGATCTTCGACGCCCTGTTGCGCGGGTACGACCGGGCCATCACCTGGGTGCTGGGCCACGCCGTGCTGATGTTGCTGGTCACCCTGGCCACCGTCGGGCTGACCGTGTTGCTGGCCATAAAAGTGCCGAAGGGACTGTTTCCGCAGCAGGACACCGGTCTTCTGTCCGGGTTCTCCGAGGCGTCGCAGGATATCTCGTCGACGGCGATGCGCGGACTGCAGGAGAAGATCAACGCCGCGGTGATCGGCGATCCCGACGTGGCCCACGTGGTGTGCTTCGTCGGCGGGGGCAACAACGCGGGCAACACCGGCTCGCTGTTCGTCACCCTGAAACCGTATCGCCAGCGCAAGTCGACGGCCGAGGAGATCATCGCCCGCCTGCGCCCCAAGCTGTCGCGCGTTCCCGGCATCACGCTGTTTCTTCAGTCGGTGCAGGACGTCCGCATCGGCGGCCGCGCGTCGCGCACGCAGTACCAGTACACGCTTCAGGCCGCCAGCCTCGACGAGCTGCGCGCGTGGGCGCCGCGCGTCCTGGAAGGTCTGCGCAAGCTGCCCGAACTGCGCGACGTCAACACCGACCAGCAGACCGCCGGCCTGGAGCTGCAGGTGACCATCGATCGCGACAGCGCCTCCCGCCTGGGCGTCACGCCGCAGGCGATCGACGATGCGCTGTACGACGCCTATGGCCAGCGCCAGGTGGCCACGTCGTTCACGGCGCTGAATTACTACCGCGTGGTGCTGGAGGCGACGCCCGACTATCAGACCGGCCCCGACCAGCTGGCCCGCATCTTCGTGCGCAGCACCACCGGCGCCGTGGTGCCCCTGTCGGCCATGGCGCGTTTCAGCACCGGGGTGATGCCGCTCGGGATCACGCACCAGGGGCAGTTCCCGTCGGTGACGCTGTCATTCAACCTGGCGCCCGGCACGGCGCTGGGCCAGGCGGTGACGGCCATCGAGCGGGTCGAACGGCAGATCGGCATGCCGGCCAGCATCAACGCCGGTTTTCAAGGGACGGCCCAGGCCTTCGGCGCGTCGCTGGCCAGCGAGCCGTGGCTGATCCTGGCGGCGCTGGTCTGCGTGTACATCGTTCTGGGGATGCTCTACGAAAGCCTGATTCACCCCATCACGATCCTGTCGACGCTGCCCTCGGCGGCGGTGGGGGCGCTGATCGCGCTTCTGGTGGCCCGCCTGGATTTCAGCATCATCGCCCTCATCGGCGTCGTCCTGCTGCTGGGCATCGTCAAGAAGAACGCCATCATGATGATCGACTTTGCCCTGGAGGCCGAGCGCGCCGAGGGGCTGGATCCCAAGGAGGCCATCCACCGGGCCTGCCTCCTGCGCTTTCGCCCCATCGTGATGACCACGCTGGCGGCGCTGTTTGGCGCCATCCCGCTGGCCATCGGCTTTGGCGTCGGTTCAGAGCTGCGCCGCCCGCTGGGCGTGGCCATCGTCGGCGGGTTGGCGGCGTCGCAGATGCTGAACCTGTTCACCACGCCGGTGATCTATCTGTTCCTGGATCGGTTGCGGCTACGAACCGCGGCGCGGAAGCGCCACGATGACGGCGGTGCCTCGGCTGGGGTTGGCCGTCGCGACCAACGTGCCCCCCAGGCGACCGGCTAGCGCGCGGGCGGACGGCAGGCCGCCGCCCAGGCCACCGTCGCCGATGGCGGTGCCCCGGGCAATGGCCACCAGCTGCGCCTGGTGATCGTCGCCGCGGATGACCAGGTCGACCGGCTGTCCCGCGCCACAGCGAATGGCGTTCGTCAACACGCAGAAGCAGATCAGCTCGATCAGCCGTTGGTTCCAGTGTCCGATGACGGCTTCCCCATCAATGGCCAGATCGATGTTGGCCGCGATCAGCGGCTCCTTGAGGCTGGCTGCGACCTCGGTGGCCACCGTGGCCAGTTCAACCCATTGCCTGAGCAGCGGTCCGCGGTCTGAGATGATCGCGGCCAGATCCTGCAGCCGAGGCTCCCAGCGAACCACCATCGTGTCCGTTGTGCGCGTCATTGACAGGTGGTGTGGTCGATAGGGAGGTCTGTCAATCGCATTTCTGGATGTAGGCGTCGATACCATCGCCGCCCAGAACGGAGTGCTGGAGAGTCTTTTCAGGGCGGCGGAGTGCCGGGCGCGTCGCCGTCGTCCAGGTGTTGAACGTCGGCGATGCTTGCGACCTTCAACGCCTGTTCGCGCGTCAGCCGCGCAAGCACGGAGTTTCCGATCCAGAAGGATTCAAGAAACTCACCGCCGGTCGCGGTGATGAACGCGGTGGCGCACTTCTGAGACTCTTCAACCTTGTGCATGAGATCGGCGAGCGCGGCGTCCCGTTCCGGACAAGACCGGCATCCATTGCAGCTCATGCAATCGGCCACCGGCGTGAGCTCGACATGCTTCACCAGAACGACGAACACCCGTCGGGCCGCCGGGTCGGACTCAAAGACCTGCGACAGCTGCGGATCGAACTTCGGCTCGGGCGCCTCGAAGCCGTAGGAGCAATTGTCAGTCGCAGAGACGCTGCCCGACACCAGCGGTGGGTCGTTGCCGTCCGGTCCCCGACCTGGTCCTTTGCTCTCGCAACCCACGACGACGGTGGCCAAGATCGGGAACAAGATCGGGACCAAGATCGGGACCAAGATCGTGGTCAAGATCGACAAGCGAAAGCCATTCGCCACTGTGACTCCTCCGGCTCGGTTGGACCGTCGTCAGATCGAAGGTTCACTATACTGCAGAACGGGGAGTAGACGCCGTCCCGCTCTGTCATGCCCCCCATCGGTAAGTGAGCGCGACGAAGGGGAGGGTGGGCGCGTCCGAACGCAGCGCGCGCACCAGCGAGAGGTCCAGCCCCCAGTTCACCCAGTGGAAGCGCACGCCGCCGCCCACGAGCGAACCGTTGAGCTCGGCGGCCTCGCGACCCACGGGCACGAGGGTGTCGAACTCGGCGAGCAACGAGACGGTGCGGCCCAGGCGAAAGATGCCGCCCACGCCGTTGGCCATGAGCAGCACGCCCGCGAGGGTGAGGTTGCTCGAGATTGCGAAGCTGCTGTCGCAGCGCGCCTCCAGGCACAGCTGCGCGACGGCGCCCGCGCGGCCCACGAACAGGAGGCCGATCTCCTTGGCGACGACGCCGCTGGCCGAGCCGAGCGCCGCGACGCGAACGGGGCCACTTTTGACCAGCGCGCTTTTGAGCGTGACGTCGAGGACCG
>JAXDMH010000325.1:0-5243 GCA_034666225.1 Myxococcales bacterium | reverse complement strand
CGAGATCCTGAAGGCGCTCAGCGAACACTCCGCCGCCGGCGCGCGCCGTGCCATGCACCGCCACATCCGCCGTGTCGAGCGCGAGTTCGCCCAGAATGTCGGTCCGGAAGGGGCGGACGCAAAGGGGGGCGCCTCCGAGATCAGCGACGTCGGCGCCAGCGATCCGGAGCCCCGACGGGATGGTGGCGAGGGGCGGTTCCAGTAGGGGTCTGGATGCGAACGCGCAGGCCCGCGCTGCGGATGCTCGGCTGCTGAAACTCCAGCGTCAGGCGGTTCAGCTCGCGGCGCCAGGTTTTTAGCTTGCCGGCGGTTTCAGGTGCAAGGTCGTCCATGAACGCGTTTTCTGACCTGAAATACAGCCCTCGACGCATCCATCTCCGTGGGCGGCCAATGCCCTCCTGGAGCTCACCGCTTGTGGTAACGTTTGTCTTGCATTTGCCGTGATGTTAACGGTATCAATCCGCTTCGGGCGCCACCTCGTGTCCCCATCACGGCGCCACAGACATCAGCCCCCCTCTAGGAGGTCTCCAATGAAACGCGCGCTGGTCAATGCCACTGCCTTGGTTGCCATTTCGGTCGGCGGGTGTCTCGGGTGCAGCAGTTCGCCCACCGAGATCATCAGGGTGGACGCCGGCGGCAGCGGCGGCGCAGCCCCCGGATCGGGCGGGTCCACCGGCAGCGGCGGCGCAGCCCCTGGATCGGGCGGTTCCAGCGGCAGCGGTGGCATCACCACCGACGCCCCCGCCGAGGTCGCGCCGGGCACCGGGGGCAGTAGCGGCAGCGGCGGCAGCGGCGGTGCGCCGGTGACCGGCATCTGCACGCCCAGCGGCGACCAGTTCGACTGCAATAACGTTCTCTCCGGAATGGACGGCTACCTCAACAACGACGTGGCCAACGGCTCCCCCATGGGATCGGATGGCCTGCAGATCAACTGCACGACCAGCGATGTCCAGGGCCAGCAAAAGGTCTTCAAGGAGAAGCACTGGCAGCTGATGGGCCCGGGGATCACCATGGGCAAGATGTACAAGGTGAGCCTGCACTTTTACGGCGTGGTGGAATGCAAGACTTACACTGGCGGTACCGGCCCGGCCAAGACGGACCCCAACGAGATACCGAACGTCAACCAGACCCACAATCTGTGGTTGGCGGGATCGCGCGACAACGGCGATCACTGGAACACCTACGCTTTCACCATCACGCCGGCCTCGATGTCGACCCTGGTCGGCATCGGCCCGCAGAACGTCCCGCTGCCCCAGGTAGCGGACACGTACGTGATCAACCAGTGCCCGGGCGCCCGCGCCGAAGGGCACTTCACGTTCAACATTGACTACGACGCGACGCTGAACGTACCTGGTGGGTCGTTCATCAACTACATCGAGTACGACACCAACTGTCGCATCATCGTCAACTGCGGCGCAGCCGATTCCGGCATGAGCTGCAACGCTCCCTACAACGTCGTCCCCACGGTCACAAAGGCGGTTCCGAATACCAACGCCAACTTCACCCAGCCGCCGGCCAATGCTGCCAACCCGCCGGCCCGTGGTCAGTGGTGGCTGGTTGACGTCACCGGCGTCACCGCGCTTTAAGCACCCGAGACGCTCTCAGCAGTCCAACCACCGCACTGACACATCAGGGGGATCGCGTGACTCGAATGTCCATCACCCGACGGATAGCACTGCCCTGCATGGCGTTCGCCGCCGCGTTTTCCAGCACCATGGCCGCCCGTGCCGAAGCCCCTCTGGAGGCCAGCAAAGCCGCTGCGCCTGATGGTACGCCCTCCGCACCGACGGCAGACCGCTGGGACTTCTACACCACCGGGCGTATCGGCTCCTTTGTCAGCTGGGCGAAGGGCGACGGCATGCCCGAGGCCGCCACGCTGGATCCGGTGACGGGAATGGAGCGCCACAAGGTCCTGATCGATGCCGGCGGCAGCGGTCCCGGGTTCGCGTCGGCGTACAATCAACAGCCGTCGAACATGCGCGTGTCGTCGATCGACAGCATACGCATGCGAAGCGGCTTCACCGGCAACGTGATTGGTTTTGGCGCGCGTCGGAAGCTCGGCGAAAGCACGGTCACCGGATACATCTCGATGACGTCGGTGGTCGACAGCCTGTCACAGAGGAAGTACTTCCAGAGCACGCCCGATGTCCGCGAGGGTTACCTCCGTATCGAGGGAAGCTGGGGGAGCTTTCTGGCGGGCAAGGCCGGGGTTCTGTTCAACCGCGGCGCGGTCACCACGGATTTTCTCTACCTTCATGGGTACGGGGTGGGGTTCCCGGGGGACCTGAACTCGGTGAACGGTTTTCCAACCGCGGGTCAGATCGGATATGGCGTGCTGGCGAACGGATTCGCTGCCGGCTTCGTCTATGCGACCCCGCCTGTTGCCGGCGCGCAGCTGTCCGTGGGCGTTTACGACCCCGCCAGCGTCACCGGGGGATCCTATGAGAGGACCAAGTACCCGCGCGGCGAATTCGAACTGACCGTGAATGAATTGCTGGGAAATGTGGGCAAGGCTCACGCCTACTTCAACGGCGGCTATCAGATCAACTATCACCCGAACCTGTCCGACGCCGAGACGAAGGCGTTCTACGGACTCGGCTATGGGGCCCGTGTCGAGTTTGGGCGCTTTCACCTTGGCGCCGGCGGTCACTGGGGGAAGGGCCTCGGTGTCACCTATCCCGGATTGCCGGGGCCAGCGACCTACGACGCAGAGTCCAATCTGAAAATGACCAACGGTTATTTCGTCATGGCCCAGGTTCTCGTGGGCAAGTTCGACATCGACGCTGGGTTTGGTCGGACCAACGTCACGCCGACCGCCGGCGAACTGACAGAGGATCCCCTCGGTTTCAAGTACGACCATGGAAACGGCCTGGGCGTTTTTGCCGATCCCAAGAACAGCGTGCTCAAGACCCAGACCGGCATCTCGGGTGCGGTGGTCTTCCACGCCGCCGACTGGCTGCACTTCGACATCGACGTGATGCACGCCGATGCGGAGTGGAATCTCGGCGAGCGCCAGAGGATCCTCTACGTCAACGCCGGCACCACCGTCACCTGGTAGTTGCGCGCGCCCTGGCCGCAACATCGGAGCGAGCGGAGGCGAGCGCGTCCAAGCCCCCGGAAGGCGCAGGCTGTGCCTGCGTCGGGCGTGGTCTACCTGGACGACGTGTCGATCAACTGAGCCGGGCGGCTCACTTGCAGGTAAGAACGAGATCCGTCGAGTCGACCCACGTGGGGGCAGGGTGGCCGGCCGCGAACATGGCGTCGTGGTGTTTGGATGAGGCGTCCTTGGGAGTGGTGCCTGTCCCGTCGTCGAAGTGGTAGTAGGCGACCAGGCCGGGTTCGTCGCCCTTGAGGATCAGCTTGTAGTTGTCGGCGATCTCCTGGGCGCTGCGGGCGACGTTCCACATTCGGAATTCGTCGATCTTGCCGGTGAAACCGTTGTTGGTGGTTTGCCCGCTGCCTATGGAGACCGACGTCTTCATGGTCAGCAGCGATCCCATCTGTTTCTTGTCGGGGATGTTCTGGGGGACGCCGTTGACGGCGAAAAGAAAATTCAGGTTCTGCATTCCGTCGTAGGTCAGCGTTCCGGCGGGGTCGTAGACCCAGGCCAGGTGCAGCCAGCCGGTTCGTGGGGGCATCGGCATGATGGAGTTGTTGTCATCGCCCTTGCACGGTCCACCGGCGCTGAAGGTGAACGGATCAAACTGCACGGGGTTCTTCATTCCGTTGTCGCCGCCGTCGATGCCGAAGGCCTCGCAGCGGCCGGTACCGCCGTATTCGACGATGCTGTGTTCGGCTTTCCAGCTTTCGTTGCCTTCGAAATACAGCCACATCTCGATGGTGCGAGCGGCGTTGGCGATGGGCAGATCGGCGCCCAGATCGGCCAGCACCTGCATGCTCATGGTGGTCTTGCCGGCGACGTCGTCTTCAAAACGCAGCGACTTGCCGGCGCCTGGGCAAGCGGTGACGGGCATCTCCGACGGAGCATCGGTGGCGCCGCCTGGGCCGTCGCTGGTTCCCCCTTCGGTGGCGGTGATGCCGCCGGAGCCGCCCGAGCCGGTGGCGCTGCCGCCGCTGCCGAAGGCGCCGCCGGTGCCAACACTGCCGCCGGTGCCGACACCTCCGCCGGTTCCGGTGGCGCTGCCACCGCTGCCGCTGTTGCCGCCGGAGCTGCCGCTTCCGCACCCTGCCAGAACCAGCGCAACGCCAAGGCCCAGCGCCAGCCCACCACAACAATTCCGGAAAGAGTCGGTCATCGATTCACCCTTTCGTGTCTCGGCGCGCGCCGCGCCCCGCATCAGCCGGCCTTTCGACTGACCTTGCGCGTTCGTCGATATTGGTCGGCGGCCACGGCGAACAGCAGGACCACGCCACGCGCCGTCTCTTGATAGAACGTGGGGACGTTCATCAGGCTCATGCCGTTGTTGAGGCTGCCCATCAGCAAGGCGCCGACCAGGGCGCCAAAGACGCGCCCGCGGCCGCCCGTCAGCGAGGTGCCACCGATGATCGCCGCCGAGATGGCGTCGAGCTCGAGAAACAAACCCGCGCTGCCGGCGACGGCGCCGCCCACCCGGGCGGTCAAGGCGACACCCGTGACGCCGTAGGCGAGGCCGGCGATCAAGAAATTGTAAAAGATGACCCGGTTGACGCGAATGCCGGACAGCCGGGCCGCCTCCGGGTTGCCACCGATGGCGTACAGCTGCAACCCAAAGCGGGTGCGGCGCATGACGATCTCGGCGCCCACGGCGGTGATGGCCACCAGCAGCACCAGGTAGGGGATGCCTTGGCGCGACGCCACCCACGCGAACGCCACGCCCCCCACGATGAAGGGGGCCATCCGTCGCATCAGGTGTGGGCCGATACCGTCCAGCAGACCCAGCTGTTGCGCGCGCCGCGCGCCCAGCAGTTGAAAGCCGGCGAAGGCGCCGATCCCGACGACGATCAGCGCGATGGCCGGAGCGGGCGGAAGAAAACCGGTGGCCAGATCGGCCAGCGAATCGGGCAGGGGGGCCAGCGTCGAACCGTTGGTGGCGATCATCGAAGCGCCGCGGAAATACAGCATCCCGGCCAGCGTCACGATGAACGACGACACCCCCATGCGCGTCACCCACAGCCCTTGCCACGCCCCCATGGCAACGCCGGCCCCAAGCGCGATGATCACCGCCAGGATGGGATTGACGTCATGGTTGATGGTGAGGAGCGCCACCACCACGCCGACCAGGGCGACGGCCGAACCGACCGAC
>JAXDMH010000324.1:0-4246 GCA_034666225.1 Myxococcales bacterium | reverse complement strand
GATTTTGAAAGGTTGGTTTGGTCGTTCATCGAAACGAGGCAATTGGATCTTCTGGAAAGAGCGGACCGCAGCCCAAGGCCCGCATCACGCTCGACGTCTTCTCAGCGCTGAAGGGCCTTGGGCGAGGACCGCACGGCGCGGCCCGAAGAATACAATTTGCTCGGACGATCGACCCGCGACGATCGGAGATCGCCCGGCTTCGAGGCAGTCTTCACGTGATCACGTCTTCTTGAAGACACCGCCCACGCTGGCGTGAACGTTCCGGCCTGCTGACGTTCGAATCTTGGCGATGGATTGTGGCGTGCCGGCCTTGATGACCACCAGGCGGTTCGGTTTGGGCGCCACGAATGAACCGATTCCTCGCTGCATCAGCAGGCGGTTGGCGTCTTCGTTGTCGAGGTGGCTTTTCCAGGGCGGTGGATCGGGGTGCTCGGCCATCGGGCGCAGGCGATGGAGAAAGACGCCCTGTTCACGGGGAACGTCACGCTCCTCGGCCACGTACAGCTCGCCTCCCCATTCAATGTTCCACTGGGGATGGGCGAAGTAGATCCAGCTGCCGGCGTCTCCGTCGTCATCGCGGTGCCACAGGCGCCCCTGGCCGGCCACGTAGATGGAGGGACAGGCGCTGAAGACCTTCCAGTCTTTGCCGCGCTGGCCGATCGTCGCGGCCACCGTCGGGGCGGCGTCGGCCACTGCCTTCATTAGATGATCCAGCGGCGTCTTGGTCGGGTACTGCGCGTCCCAGCGCCGGTCCCATCCGGTGGTCGGTCCGCGGAGCACGCCGCTGTCCTCCAGAAGCCACTGGCCTTGCATGCCCAGGGCGTCGACGCGCTGAAAGGTCTGGATCTGGAAAAGGTTCCAGAGGGCATCGTGTTGCTGGGCCGGCAGGACGTCGTCCAGGACGGTGACGAAATCATTCTGGACCGTGAGGCGTGGCGCGTCCGACATGGAATCTCCTGCGTGCTATTTTAACCGGCGGTGCCTCCTTCCGCCAGCATCACCGCGCAGACGGACTTCTTCACCGTCCTCGATGACGTCCTGCCGGCCGACGTTCGCCAGCGCCTGTGGAATTATTTTCAGGTCCAGCCCATGAATGCGGTTCGGCAACTGGGGCTGCAGGGCCACTGGCTGCTGGAGGACGGCGAGACCTTGCGCGGTCCCACGGTCGGCTGGGGGCACAAGTTCGACGCGCAGTATCCCGCCGGCGCGCCCATCGACGACGTGATGAAGGCGGTCGTCGACTTCGCTGATCTGTTCGCCAGCGCCATCGGCCGTTACAAGATCGACTGGGAGGTGTTCAGCGCCATGCCGACGATCTATCAGGCGGGGCAGGGGCTGGTCTGGCACCGCGACTCTGAAGACAACGCCGGCAGCTGGATCTATTACGCGCACGAGCAGTGGAACATCGAATGGGGCGGCGAGCTGCTGCTGTCGCACGCCCGCGATCTGCCGCGCGACTCTGGCGTCTACTTTCATCGCCTGCGGGCCACGCCCGACTTGCCGGAGCCGCCGCCGTGGCAAAGCCACCTGGACAACCGCGACGCCAGCGAGCTGCTGATGGCCAGCGGTTTCGGATCCTATGTGGCGCCCAAGCCCAACCGGCTGGTGGTCATCAAAGGAGGCACCGCCCACGCCATCGCCAAGATCAGGCCGGCCGCCGGACGACACGTTCGCGCCAGCATCGGGGGGTTCTTCAAGAAGAAGAGCGTCCGGCTGGATCTGCCGGCCCTTCCCATCCCGCGTTAGTCGCAGTCAGAGCTCGGGTTGCCCTCATCGACGGCTCCCGCTGTAATCTTTAGTTAACAGGTGTCGTCTGTAGGTATTCGTTCTCTTTCAGTAAATCGTTACAGATCGGCCTTTCGAAAGTGGCGTCCGCCTTGCTATTGTAGGAGACACACGGTGGGGCATTTCTGGCCGAGTGGGGCGGGCGTCGGGCGGGGCTTCAGTCGACCACCACCACCACAGACGCAGGAGATTGTCATGCGCTTGCTGTCTCGGGCCGCAGTCTCGTCGCCTCTTGATCGGTTCTGGCGTGCGCCGGCCTTCGCGCTGGTTGCACTGACGCTGTCGACGGTTGGATGTTCGGGCGCCATCGGCGAGCCGAGCGATCCGTCCGGTGGCGGCGGTTCCGGCACGAACATTCCCGGCGGGCCAAACAACCCCGGTAATCCGGGCAAGCCTGGCGATCCCAACGCCGCCGGCCTGATGCCGCTGCAGCGGCTGACCAACCGCGAATACAACAACACCGTTCGCGACCTGCTGGGCGACACGTCGCAACCAGCCGCACAATTCGCCACCGACCGCGATCCGACGTTCGTCTTCCGGCGCGCCAACGACATCGCGGTTCAGGACGCCACGCTGTTGCGAACGGCGGCCGAATCGCTGGCCGCCGCCGCCGTCAAGAACCTGCAGCCCTTGCTGTCGTGCAGTCCGGCCACCGGCACCGACGCTTGCGCCCAGCAGTTCATCACCTCATTTGGTCAGCGCGCCTTTCGCCGGCCGCTGGCGACCATGGAGGTCGACCGCCTGACCCGGCTTTACAACACCGGGCGCACCACCCTGATGCTCAGCTTTGCCGATGCTGTCGGCCTGGTCATCGAAGGCGTGCTGCAGTCTTCCGAGTTTCTCTTTCACTGGGAAGCGGCCCCCACCGAGAACGTTGTGCGCGAGGGCGCGGTCGTCCGCCTGGGTCCGTACCAGACAGCCTCGCGCCTTTCGTATTTCATCTGGGGTTCGATGCCCGACGACGCCCTTCTGTCGGCGGCGGCCAGCGGCGCACTGGACACGGCGGCTGGTGTGGAAACGCAGGCCCGTCGGCTGCTTGCCGATCCCAAGGCCAAGGACACGCTGTCGGCGTTCGTCTCTGATCTGATGGAGTTGGACACGCTGCCCCAGAAAACAAAAGACGCCACCGCGTATCCGCAGTACACCGCCGCCCTGCAAGCGTCGATGGTCGGCGAGACCGCGGCCTTCACGCAGAACGCGGTGTTCGGCGGCGACGGAAAGCTGGCGACGTTGCTGGGCGCGAAGTTTTCCTACATCAACAAGGCGCTGGGCGATGTGTACGGCACGCCGCAGACCAGCACTGACCTGACGCGGACGGATCTGAATCCAGCGCAGCGGGCCGGCCTTCTGACCGAGCCGAGCTTTCTGGCCCTGACCGGCGCCTCCGACGGGTCGCATCCCGTGCGCCGCGGCCACGCCATCTACACCAAGCTGCTCTGTCACGAGCTGCCGCCACCGCCCGCCAACGTCCCGCCGGCGAAACCGGCCTCGGCGGGCGGCACCACCCGCCAGCGCTTCACCGAGCACGACAGCAACACCTGCGCGGCGGCCTGTCACGGGCTGATGGATCCCATCGGCTTTGCCTTCGAGAACTACGACGGCATTGGCCAGTACCGGACCATGGACAACGGCCAGCCGGTCGACGCCACCGGCACGCTGGATCTGGACGGGACGACGCACACCTTTAACAACGCCGTCGATCTGGCCGGTGTGCTGGCGGCCAGCGCCGAGGTCGAGCAGTGTTTTGCCCGGCAGTGGCTGCGCTACGCGCTGTATCGACAGGAGTCCGACGCCGACACCGCCTCGCTGGCGACGGCGGCGTCACACTTCACGGCGGCGGGCGGCAAGGTTCAGGATTTGATGGTGGCGATCGCCACCACGCGTTCGTTCCGTTATCGAACCCCGTCCGCGGGGGAGGTGTTGCAATGATCTCCATTCGAACCAGTGCCACGCGCGCGCGCTTCTCGCGCCGGTTGTTCTTGCGCGGCATCGGCGCCAGCGCCGCATTCCTGCCGCTGCTGGAGAGTGAGCGCGCCCGCGCCGCTGCGCCAGGGACCGGCTTTCCCAAGCGGCTCATCACCATCGCCTGGGGCAACGGGGTGGCCCTGCCGTCGTTCTATCCGGCGGGTGACGATCCCACGGCCAACACCATCATGCAGCCGCTGGCTTCACTGAAGTCCAAGGTGACCATGGTGGCGGGGCTTGATTACAAGCTGCTGCTGGACGGCGGGCACACCTACGACGGGCATTTCACCTACCCGACGATGTTCACCGGGACCTACAAGAACACCGGCGGCCAGAGCAACACCGCCACCGGCCCGTCCATCGATCAGGTGTATTCGGACGCCGTGGCCAAGCAGGTGAACCTGCCCATGCCGCTCTTGAACATCACGGCGCAAGGTGGGTCGACCAGCTTTCGCGCCAATGGCGTTCGCAACACAGGCGAGACCAAGGCCGCCCG
>JAXDMH010000323.1:0-7186 GCA_034666225.1 Myxococcales bacterium | reverse complement strand
CGCGGTGCTGCCCCGGCTGGAAGATTACTTTGGTCTGCCCTACGCGTTCGGCAAGCTGGATCAGATTGGCGTGCCCGACTTTGAAGCGGGCGCGATGGAGAACGCCGGCGCCATCACCTTCCGCGAGGTGGCCTTGCTGCTGGACGTAACCACCGCGCCGCTGGGTGTACAAAAGCGCGTCGCCGAGGTCATCACCCACGAGCTGGCCCATCAATGGTTCGGCAACCTGGTCACCATGGTCTGGTGGGACGACCTTTGGCTGAACGAAGCCTTCGCGACCTGGATGGCCTACAAGATCGTCGACCAGTGGCGGCCCGAGTGGCGGATCTGGATGGACTTCGAGATGGGCAAGGGCTCGGCGCTGCTGCTGGACGCCCTTCGCTCGGCGCACCCCATCCGCGCCGACATCCACAACGCCGAGGAGGCCGGCGAATCGTTCGACGCCATCACCTACGAAAAGGGCGGCGCGGTGCTGCGCATGATCGAAGGGTTCCTGGGCGCCGACGCCTTTCGCGAAGGCATTCGCCTTTACATGCAGCGCCACCGCGAAGCCAACGCCACCGCCGACGATCTCTGGGGCGCCCTGGCGGCATCATCGGGGCAACCGATCGTCGAGCTGGCCAACGGCTGGATCCGCCAGGTCGGCTATCCGCTGGTCAGCCTGTCGGGCAGCTTGGCAGCCAATCCGGCGGATGTCTCCGACGGTGGCGGTCCGCTGCTCATCATCAAGCAGCGCCGCTTCTTTGCCGATCCCGACGCGCGCGAGGAGGGAAAGCCCACCCGCTGGCTGGTTCCGGCGGTGCTGCGTTTTCGCGACGAGCGCGGCATTCAGGAACAGGCGGTCCTGCTGCGCGATGGGGAACAGCAGGTACGCTTGCAAGCACAAGGACCGGTGGCCTGGTGCCTGGGCAACGCCCAGTCCCGTGGCTTTTTCCGGACAGCGTACGACAGCGACCTGCGCCGGCACCTGGCGGCGTCATTCGCCGAGCTGGCGCCGGCCGAACGCATGGCTCTCATCTCCGACCAGTGGGCCCAGGTCCGGGCCCAGGCCGCCCCCGTCGAGGAATTCTTGGACCTGGTCGCCCACATCCGGGACGAACCGGATCACTTCGTTCTCGACGAGGTGGTCAACCGACTGTCGGTGATCGAACACCGCCTGCTCGCCGACCAGGACCGCCCGCGGTTCCAGCGGTTCGTGGCCGGGTTGTTCTCGGCGGCGGCCGACCGGCTGGGCTGGCAGGCGCCCGGTGGCGGCGCCGAGGACGACGAGACCCGCCTGCGGAGGGCGGCCTTGTTGCGGGCCACCGTCCTGCTGGCGCGCCAGCCCGGCGCCATCACCGAGGCTGAACAGCGTTTCGTGAAGCCGGCGGGCGTCGATCCCAACCTGCTGGACGTGGTGGTCACGGCGGCGGCGCGGACGGCTGACCGCACTCGATTCGAAGAGCTGCGCCGGCGCTCGCAAACGGAGGCCGACCCGGCCGCCAAGCGCCGCTACCTGCACGCCCTTGGCCGCGTCGAAGCTCCGGCGTTGACGGCGGCCGCCGTCGAGCTGGCCCTCATGCCCGACGTGCCGATGCAGGACTTCACGTCGTACCTCAATGTGCTCCTGGGAAACCCGATGACCCGGGATCAGGCGCTGGCACTGGTCGTCGATCGCTGGGACGCCGTGCGCGCGAAGGCCGATTCGCCGATGCTGCTGCGGAGGCTGGTGGAAGCGCTGGGCGTCCTGCCCACCCGTCAGCACCTGGACATCGTCGAACAGTTTTTGGGCGCGCACCCGATCGACAGCGCCAAGCAGGCGACCGCGCAGACGCTGGAACGCATGCGCATGGACGTGACGTTACGAGAACGGCTGATGCCGGCCGTCGCTGCCTGGCTGCGCACAAAAACCTGAGCTCGGGCCCGCAAAACTCTGGCGAGCGACATTCACGTTGATGTACGCTGCGACCCGGCTCGGCCAGAGACGTCGAGCGCCCGATGCCCCATCAGAGGACACACTCAGCCAGTCACCCATCCGGACCTCATCGCGCCGAGGTTCGAGAGAGAGCCAACCATCAGCTGGTGGGAATCGTGATCGCGTTTCTCACAGCCGGTGCGGTCTTCGGCGTGGGCCAAATGCTGCTGCCCCAGCCCGACTGGGCGCGACCGGTAACGCCACCGCCGCCCACCATCTCGCCGGTACCGTCGACGGCCACGGCCACGACGACGACGACGGCCACGCCGCCACCACCACCGGTCCCCGCACCCGCCCCTGCCGCCGCGCCGCCCGCCCCGTCACCATCGGCGCCTCCCCGCGCCGAAACGCTGGCGGCTCCGGCGCCGTCCGAATTGGCTGGCGCCGCCAAGACGCCGGCTGACAGCACCCGTCGCGCCGCCGAACGACCCAAGATGACCGACCGGGAGATCGCCCGCGCCGCCTGGCGCAAGAATCTTCCCGACGTCGCCGCCGACGCCAGCCACGCCTCGATCCTGGTCCCCATCCGGGGGTCGACCGCCGGATCGTCGTTCAAGATCCTGGACAACCCCAAGGGCGTGCTGATCACCTTGCCCAAGGCAGAATCGATGATCTCCATGGAGTTCTACAAGATCCGCCACGACGGTTTCCTGAACCTGTGGATCAAACACGACGAGACCGAAGGCACGACTCTGCGGCTGATGCTGGGCGATGCCACCAATCCCGACGTCGAAATCCAGGACGACTTCGTCCGCGTGAACGTCCAGAAGACCGCCCCCGCCCCCGGTAACTAGTTCGCGTCGTTCGCGCCCTCAATGCACAGCTAGCCAGTTTTCGATCTCGGCCAGCTTCTTTGCTTGCTTGGCCTCTGCGTACCCGGATCGTGCGTTGGCGATCAGCAAGGAGGCGCGATGGCGATCGCGCTTGCTGTCCCACAGCGCCTGGGCCAGCGCGAACTGCGTCTCGGCGCGCTTGGCGACGACGTTCTCCTTGTCCTCCCGAATCTTCAGCGCCCGCTCCAGCGGCGCGATGGCCCCCCGCGGATCGTGGTCATCCAGATAGCTCTGACCGATGCCGGTCAGCGCATAGGCCAAATTGGGATGATCGTCACCCAGCTCCCGCTCCCAGATCACCAGCGCGCGCTGGAAAGAATCGCGCGCCTCTTTTGAACGCCCCAGCGAGTTCAGGATTTCACCCCGGTTGCTCAGCTGTGTGGCCAGATCGGGATGGGCGGTGCCCAGCCCCTTTTCGATGATCACGATGGCCCGATCGATGTAGTCCAGCGCCTCCTGGTAGCGCTCCATTTCTTGCAGCGACAAGGCCAGGTTCCCCAGCGATGTAGCGATGTCGGGATGCTCGGGCGGCAACACTTTCTCTTTCAAGGCCAGAGCCTGCCGATGCGCCTCCACCGCCTCCGGCAGCCGCCCTTCAACCGTGTAGGTGGCCGCCAGATCATTCAGCAGCCAGGCCTGCAGCCGCTCGTGGCCGCCGATGCGCTGGATGGTCGAGGCCGCATAGCGGCCCCACGATTCGCCTTGCGCGAACTTTCTCTGCAGATAACCGACGGCCCAGACTTCTTCGGTGGCGGCTTCGGCCTTGGCTTCATCGTGGCGCGACGCCTCGGCGGCCAGATAGGCCTCTTCCAGAGACTGCTCGGCCGACTGCGGATCGCCCGATTTGTGCTGAAGAATGCCCAGCACGTTCAGCGACTCGGCCAGCACCGGCGCGTATTTGGTGGTGCGCGCATCTCCAACTGCCTCCGGCCCCTTGCGCATCGCCTCGCTCCAGCGACCTGAGTTCATCAGTGCCTTGATCTCGGCCAGCTGATGGCGCACGTCGTCCACCTTGGCGCGCGTGGCGACGTCCTCAGGAGGCTTTATCACTGCCCGCAACAAAGACACGTCCGCGCAGCGAGCCAGGTCGCCCAGACCGTTGGCCGCATTGACCGCGTTTTCCACCACCGGACCCGTCGCTTCGCTGAACACCCGGGTCAGCGCCTTGACCCCACCCAGCCGATCGTTCAGGCACGACATCCGCAGGTCCAGAACCTCCGCCGACTGCTCGCCGCGCACTTGCGTCGCCTCGCACGACTCGCGGTACATGTCCGTCCAGCCCGCGACGTATCCGTTCAACGTGCGGCTGACGCTGGCGAAAACGTCGGCGGCGTATGGTTTGTTCGTGGCCATGAACGCCTGCCGAATGGCCAGCTTGATCGGCGTTTCACTCTGCCTGGGTCCGCCTCCCATCTCCCAAATCCCGGCCAGTTTGCTGGGTCCGCCCGCGCAGACCGCCCCTTTGTTCTGCAGGCTCTGACGAACGCCCCAGCCAACGAACAGGGGCAGCGCCAGGGCCCCCACCGCCAGCAACCGGTTGCGACGGGTCTTTCCCGGGTCCCGATCCAGCGCAGCCAGCATCGCTTCCATCGAGGGGAAGCGATGGTTGGCGTCGGCGGAGAGGCCACGCAACAGCACCTTTCGAATCCAGAGCGGCACCCGACTGCCCGACGGGGCCTCGTCGACCTTCCCCTGCACGACGTTCGCGGTCAGAACCATCATCGACGTGCCGGAGAAAGGCCGCTGCCCGTAAAGGCCCTCATAAAGCGCGATGCAGAAACTGAATTGATCACTGCGGGCGTCGGCCGCGGTGCCCAGGAATTGCTCGGGCGACATATACGCAGGCGTGCCCATCATCGTCCCGGTGCGGGTCAGCTGAGCGTCGAAGGCGCCCGACGTGGTCGAGGGCGAAAATTCGGCCACGGTCGGAATGGCCCGACTGGTGATCCCTTGCCCCAGCCGCAGCGTCGCGTGTAGATCCTCGCCGGAGCCGGTCTTCATCATCATCGACGCGGTCGCCCGCGACGGCGTTTGTCGACCGGCGGCCAGAGGCACCGTGCTCAATTTCTCGGTGGTGGCGCCGCGCTCGCCGACCTGACGGGCCAGACCGAAATCCATGACCCGAACCTGATTGTCGCCGCCCACCATGACGTTGTCGGGCTTGAAGTCACGATGAACCAGCCCCTTTTCGTGCGCGGCTGCCAGACCGCGGCCGGCGGCCAGAAACACCCGCAGGACCTCGCGCCAGGTGCGCTTCTCCGATTGCAGCCAGTAAGAGACGGTGTTCCCCTCGACGAACTCCATCGCGATGAAGACTTCGTCGCAGTAGGTCCCCGCGTCATAGACGACGACGACGTTGGGATGGGACAGCTTGGCGATGGCCTGGGCCTCGCGCAGCGTCCGGGTTCGCCCTTCGCTCAGGGAGACGCCGTTGCCGGGACGCACCCGCAGCAGCTTGACGGCGACCTTGCGATCCAGCTCCGGATCGTAGGCACCGTAGACCTCGCCCATCGCTCCTTTGCCGACCAGCCCAAGCACAACGTAACGACCGATGCTCGTACCGCGGGCAAGCGGTTCCGTTGAAGGCGGTCCCAGTGACGCTTCTGCTGCCATGATTTAAAACGGACCTGCGTCCTTTGAATCGGCGGACTTACGTCATTCGTTTAGCCGCCCTGGCCTTTCCTGTCCCCCCGCGCCAGAGACCGGGACCAGCGACCGGAACCAGAGACCTGGACCAGACACCGGGAGCGACACCGGCACGGTTTTCGCTGATTCGACCAAAACTTCCGAAAAACCTCTTGATAGTAAGGGGATAAGCCACCGATAATGACAACTCAGTCCCTCTCGCACGTGGAGGTCCGCAATGCGGTCGAGGCTCGCTCTATTAGGCGCCGCGCTATGCTCTGTTCTTGTTGTCGCTGGCATAGCGATTCCCGGCGCTGTCGCCGCAGGGCCCAAAGGTAAGTCACCAGCGAAGAAAACGGCTGCCGCGCCCGCTGCGTCGGCTGCCGACGCTAGCAAGAAGAAACCGGCCGAGCTGTTGATCGACGACCGCGCCATCAACAAGCAGATGCAGTGGGAAGACAAGGTGATGGGATCGAACGCCACGAAGAAGGCCGAGTTGGCCAAGATCGCGCGCGCCCAAGCCATCACCAAGGCCGCCGAGCAAGCCGCCGCCGAAAAGGCCGCGGCCGCCCCACCGCCGCCCCCAGCCGCTTCCAAGCCGGTGACCGCGAAATCGACGGTGGCCCTGCCGTCGCTGCCGGATGAAGGGGACGCCAAAACCGGCAAGAACGATCACGGCGCCAAGGGTCGCGAGATCTCGCCCAAGCTGGCGACGCAAGAGGCGGCCGCACCGGTCCCGGCAGCCAAGCCGGCCGACGACAGATTCATCGACAAGCTGCTGTCGAATGAAGGCACCGCGAAAAAGAGATCCGGCGCCAAGGCCGCGAACGACAACGAGCTAGAACAGCTGCTGGCGAAAGAGGCGGAAAAACCAGGCGCCAAGCGCAAAGCCAAAGGCGGCAAGAGGGACGTCGTGGACAACCTCCTCGAGAACGCCGGCAAGCCGGGCGAATCGGCCACGGCGGCAAAGACGAGCAAGACCCCCGGGTGGGAAGCGATGGAACCACTGCCGACGCCGCCGCCGCTGGCTCCCGTCGCGGTGAAAAAGCAGGCGGCCACCAAGCGCGACGACGGCGTCATTCACGTCGTTCAGGGCGCGAACTATTCGGTCCCCAGCCCGGCCCGAGCAGCCGCAACCCCATCTCCTTTGGCGCCCGCCGACAGCGCGCCCAAAGCGGCAGGATGGAAAGATCCCTTCGCCGACAACCCCGCCGGGGCGCGCAGGGTCGCTTCGGCCTCCCCGACGCCGGCCGCTTCTCGGCCAGCCCCGGCGACACCCCGGGTGGAAAAAGCGCCGGCGGTTATGCCGCCGCCCGCCGCTCCCGCCCACGCTGCGGGCTGGAAAGACCCCTTCGCCGATTCTCCTGAGCAGAACAAGACCAAGCACGCTGCGCCCACCGAACCCAAGGCCGAGCCCAAGCACAAACAACCGGTAGAAGCCCCTGCACACAGCCCGGCAGGATGGAAAGATCCCTTCGCCGAGGCGGGAAGTGACAGCAAGGCCGCCGGTGGCGGAGACGCCAAGCGGCGCGAATTGACCTCGACCGCCGGCGAAGCCGTCGTGGCCGATCCACCCGAGTCGAAGTGGAAGGTCGCCGAGCGCCGCCCGGCAGCCAAGTCGGCCGCCAGCGTCGACGGCCGGTCGCGCTGGTCCGTGCTCAAGAAACGCTGAAGTCGGATTCGGGCAGCGGCTCGTTCAGACGAAGACGCACAGAGGCTAGTCTTGCGTTCGGGTTAATTTTAGGAATCCATATATTACTCGTCGGATTGTTAT
>JAXDMH010000322.1:0-4193 GCA_034666225.1 Myxococcales bacterium | reverse complement strand
GCACCGTCCGCGGCAACCCACCCGCCCGCGTGCGGGCCAGGGTGAGATCCACGGGATCGATCGTGGCCGACTTGCGCGCCAGATCGGCACGCGCGACCAGCTTTCCGCTGACGGCGCCTCCGCCCATCACCCGCAAGGGCGCCGGCAGGTAACTCTCCGTCCGGAACGCCCGCAGCTTGACGTCGGCGTCCAGCTTCAACGTCTCGGTCGAAAGGCGCGCGTTCAAGTCCAGGCGGCCGCCGGCCGGCGATCGCAATCCAAAGTTGTTCACGCCCACGCGCCCGGCCTCCGCGTCGAACGCCAGATCGAATCCAACGCCGTCGGCCCGGTATTGATCGTAGACGACATCCAGCCCGCCGAACTTCGCCGCCACCTTCAACTTGGCAAAGGTGTCCTTGAGGTCGAGGACGATGCGGCTGTCGCTGGTTTCGTCGCTGACCGTCAGCCCCCCGATGTCCTTGCCGGCCACCACGGCGGTCAGCGCGTCCCCCGGCAACGTCAGGTCAGCGTGCAGAGCGATGCCCGGGATCGACGTCTCGCCGTAGATGCCGGTGAACGACCCCTTGCCCGACAACGTCGACTTGCCGGTGGTGGCTGCCACCAGATCCAGAAAGATGTCGTCCGGGTGTTCCTGGGTGGTGGCCACCCGGTTGATCGTCACCTTGTCGAAGGGCAGCTGGTTGTCGTCCAGGATGCGCAGCCAGCCGCCTCCCTCGGCCACCACCGGGGCGGCGTCGAAGCCAAAGACAGGATGCTTGGGATCGACGGTCGATTGAAGCAGCGACGCCGTCGTGCGCGCGTGGCGCAGCTCGAGGCCCCAGGACCCGGGAAAATCGAAGAGGGCGTTCAGGTCGTCCAGCTTGGCCCCGACGATCTGGAAAAAACTGCCCGGCTTGTCCGTCGCCGCCGGTGGCGGAACCGGCGGGGGCGTCTTCGACGCCAGCGCCGCCAGAAACCCGATGGCCGGCTCGCCCTTCATCTGGGCGAACCGCCAGGTCGCCTTCGGCACATGCAGGTCGTGGATGGAAAAGCTGCCGCCTATCAATGTGCGCAGCTTGACCCGCGCGTCCAGGTGCGGAACATCCAGCACCACCGTCCCCTCGGGATCGATGATGCGCAGTCCGTCGATGGAGATCGGGCTGGGCGCATCCGTGGCCAGATCAACCAGGGCGCGCAGGCTCCAGGTGATCCCGCCGATCTCCAGCTTGCCGCGATTTTTCGGCAGCGCTCCTTCCACCAGCTTTCCCAGCCGCGGCCCCTGCAAGATCACCGACGCCGCCAGCACGGCGACCGCCACCAGGCCCAGAACGCCCACGAGAGCATAGCGAATGACCTTGGCGACGGTGGGGCGCGGCACGACCACCCTTCACTTTGCCACAGAGCCGTCGGCCCAGCCCAGGCCCCGGCCCTGGTCGTGGTGGGTGCCGATTGGGTGTTGTAGGGTACCGAAGGCATGAGCGCGTCCCCGTCCACCACCGCCAAACCGACCCTGTACATCCTCGACGCGCTGAACTTTCTTTTCCGGGCGTTTCACGCGCTTCCGCCCCTGACCACCCGCAAGGGGATCCCCACCGGCGCCATCTATGGCCTTTGCCAGATGCTGCTGAAGCTTGAACGCGAGAATCGGCCGACCCATTTTTGCGTGGTCTTTGACGCCCCCGGTGAAAACTTCCGCCACAACATCTTCCCGGCGTACAAGGCCCATCGCCCCCCCATGCCGCCCGAGCTGGCCACCCAGGTCGCGCTGGTCCACACCGTGATCGGCGCCTTCGGCATCACGACGCTATCGGTTCCCAACTTCGAAGCCGACGACGTCATCGCCACGGTGTCGCGGCTGGCGGTCGAGGCGCAGATGGACGTGGTGATCTGCTCGTCGGACAAGGACCTGATGCAGCTCTGCTCTGAATCGGTGGCGTTGCTGGACACCATGAAGAACCGCCGCCTGGGACCGGCCGAGGTTCAGGAAAAATTCGGCGTGCCGCCCGACAAGGTCGGCGACGTCCTGGCCCTGATGGGCGACAGCATCGACAATGTCCCGGGCGTCGACGGCATCGGCCCCAAGACGGCGTCCGAGCTGATCAACAAGTTCGGTTCGTTGACCGAGCTACTGAACCGCGTCGGCGAGGTGAAGGGCAAACGGGGCGAAGCGCTGGCCGCCTCGCGCGAGCTGGTCCTGACCTCGCGCGAGCTGGTGCGGCTGCGCGACGACGTCGTCCTTCCCAAGACATTGACCGAGCTGCACCGGGCCGATCCCGATCGCGCCCAGCTTCGCGAGCTGTTCACGGAGCTGGAGTTCACGCGGCTGCTCGATTCACTGAACACCGGCGGCGCCCAGACGCAGACCCTGACCACGAGCCTGAAGGTCGAGGCGCGGCCGGCCACGACCGAAGCGCCCGGCCTCGGCCTCGCCATAAACCCGTCCGTCCCCACCACGCCGGCCACGCCCACGCCACCGCCGGACGAGGTCGTGGCCGCGCCGGTCGTGCCGTTGCCTCCGCCCCAACCGGCGCGGGTGATCCTGGACCGCCAGGCCCTGCAAGACCTCGCCGCCCAGATCGCCCAGGCCGGCGCCGTCGGACTGGCCGCGCTTTACGACGGGCCGTCTGCCGTGAACGCCGACCTGGTCGGGCTGGCTTTTGCACTGCCGGACGGCACCCGCGCTTACCTGCCGCTTTGTCATCGCTACCTGGGCGTTCCCGCTTGTCTCCCCGAAGCAGACGCTCTGGCCATTCTGGGGACCGTCCTCGGCGATCCGGCCGTCCGCAAGCATGGGCACGACATCAAGACCGTCGAGGTGCTGCTGCACCGGCGCGGCATCACCCTGGGCGGCCTGACGTCGGATTCGATGATCGCCGCGTACCTGCTGGACGCCTCACGCACCCGTTACGACCTGGAGGTGATCGCCGCCGGCGACGGCAGCGGCGGCGGCAGCGACGTGCAATCGCGCCCGACCTGGCTGGGCACCGGACGCACCCTGCGCCGGGGCGGCGACGTCCCCGTCGAGGAAGCCGCCCGCTATCTGGCCGCCGAGGCGAGCGCCGCGCTGGCCCTGGCCGCGCCGCAAAGCCAGCTGCTTGCCACGGCCCGCCTGGGCGATCTCTACACGCAGATGGAGCTGCCGCTGTCGCACGTGCTGGCCAAGATCGAATGTCGCGGCATCCGCCTGGACGTCGATTACCTGCGCAGCCTGGGCAATGAAGTCAGCACATCGCTGCTGGCGCTGGAGAAGGAAATTCACGCCATTGCCGGCGGTCCCTTCAACATCAACTCGAACAAACAGCTGGCCGACGTCCTGTTCGGCAAACTGGGCCTGCCCGTCGTGCGCAAGACGAAGACCGGCGCCTCTACCGACGCCGACACGCTGGAAGAGCTGGCCGCCCTGCACCCGGTGCCGGCCAAGATCGTCGAGTATCGGATGCTGGCCAAGCTGAAGGGCACGTACATCGACGCGCTGCCGGCGCTGGTCGATCCCAAGACCGGTCGCCTTCACACGTCGTTCAACCAGGCCGTGGCCGCCACCGGCCGGCTGTCGTCCAGCGATCCCAACCTGCAGAACATCCCCATCCGCACCGAGGTGGGCCGCCGCATTCGCAAGGCCTTCCTGGCCAAACCCGGCTTCGTCGTCGTGTCGGCCGACTACTCGCAGATCGAGCTGCGCATCCTGGCGCACTTTTCAGAGGACCCGGCGTTCCTGGACGCCTTTCGCTCCGGCCAGGACATCCACCTGCGCACCGCCGCCGAGGTGTTCCAGATTCCGCCCGAATCGGTCACCTCGGAGCACCGACGCATCGCCAAGGCCATCAACTTTGGTCTGGTGTTCGGGCAAAGCGACTATGGTCTGTCGCAGGTGCTGCGCATCCCGCGCGCCCAGGCCCGCGAGTACATCGACAGCTATTTTCGACGCTACGCCGGCGTCCGCGCGTACATGGAACGGGCCATCGCCGAGGCGCGCACCACCGGCGAATCCGGGACGCTGCTGGGGCGGCGGCGGCCGCTGCCGGAGATTCACGCCGCGCGGGCGCAGGATCGGTCGTACGCCGAGCGGATCGCCCGCAACACCCCCATCCAGGGTTCAGCCGCCGACCTGCTCAAGCTGGCGATGATCAAGGTCGAGGCGGGCATCGAAGCCTCCGACTCGCCGGTCGGGGAAGCGGCCCTGCTGTTGACGGTCCACGACGAACTGGTCTTCGAGG
>JAXDMH010000321.1:0-9067 GCA_034666225.1 Myxococcales bacterium | reverse complement strand
TTCGTCGGGCCCCTCGGGCGCCGGGGCCTTGGCGGGCGCTGTCGGCGGGGAGGGCGGGATGGGCAGGACGAACCAGAAGGCGCTCCCCTCGCCCGGCGTGCTGTCGACGCCGACCGTGCCGTTCATGGCCTCGACCAGGTGCTTGACGATCGACAGCCCCAGGCCGGTGCCGCCGGTGTCGCGCGAGCGACCGGCGTCGACGCGATAGAACCTTTCGAACAGGCGGGGGATGTGACGGGGCTCGACGCCGGGGCCATTGTCCCGAACCGACACGCGCACCCCCCGGCCTTCCACCACCGCCCGCACCAGGAGCGTGGCGTTCGGACAGTACTTGATGGCGTTGTCGACCAGGTTGGTCAGAATCTGCTCGACGGCGCGCGGATCGGCTAGCACCGGCGGCAACCCCGGCGCGACGTCGACGGAGACGCGCAGACGCCGGCGCTCGATTCGCTCGCGCAGCATGGCCAGCACTTGATCGATGGCGGCGGTGACCGGCATGGGGCCCAGCTCCGGACGGTACTCGCGCGATTCGATGCGTGACAGGCTGAGCAGATCTTCCAGCAAATCGCGCAGGCGCTGGGCATTGCGATCGATCATGTCGATGAAACGCGCGCTGGCCGCGGGATCCTTGGACACGGTCTGGCGCAGGGTCTCGACCGCCGAACAGACCGCCGCCACCGGCGTTCGCAGCTCGTGCGAGACGTTGGCGACAAAGTCTCGGCGCAGGGTTTCGAGGCGCCTGATGTCGGTGACGTCGACGAACACCGCCAGCAGCCCGCCCCGTTGTTCACCCTGGGGGCCGAGAGGCGTGACGTGGACCAGCAGCCGGCGCGGCTTCAGCCCGCCGATCCCGATCTCGCCCGAGGCTGACCTGCCCTGGCCGTAGGCCTCGTCCAGCAGCGTCTGCAGCTCGGCGTTGCGCACCAGCTCCAGCGGCGCCTTGCCGCCCACGTCGCTGCCCAGCAGCAGCATGCTGCGCAGCGCGGGGTTCACCAGCAAGATGCGCTGGCCGGCGTCCAGCACCAGCACCCCTTCCCGCATCGACTCCAGAATGCCGCCCAGCAGATCGCGCTCGGCCTTCAGCTCGCCCAGGGTGCGCGACAGGCTGCCCGCCAGACCGTCCAGGGCGCGGGCCAGTTCGGCCACCTGGTCGGCGCCGCTGATGCGCGTGCGGACGGTCAGATCGCCGCTGGACATCCGGCGCGCCGTCTCGGTCATCTGGCGCAGCGGCCGCGACAGCCACTGCGCCGCCACCGTCGACATGATCACGGCGACCACCAGCGCCACGATCAGGGCCACGCCCAGCAGCTCGCGCAACCGTCGCACGGCGGCGTCGACCTCCTCCAGCGGCACCGCCAATCGGGCCGCGCCGATGGTGCCGTCGGGCAGGCGCAAAGGGACCGCCGCGTACATCAACCGTTCATGGACGGTGGCGCTCCATCGCGTCGACGAACGCGGCTCGCCGCTCAGGGCGCGGCTGACCTCGGGGCGCTCCTTGTGATTTTCCAGCGTGGGCAGCGCCGCCAGCGCCACGTCCGAATCGCCCAGGACCTGGCCATCGGCGGCGATGAACGTGATGCGCCCGGCGGCCCGGGGGCCCAGCTCGTCGGCCAGGCGATCCCAGCTGGCGGGATCGACCGTGGTCAGCGCTTCACCGGCCCGCTGGACCAGCGCCAGTCGGACGAACAGATCCGATCTGATCTGGTCGACCAGGTTTTGCTCGATGGTCGGGCGCAGCACCATCTCGGCCGCCAGCACGGAGAGGGCCATCAGTCCGAGCGACACGAAGAACAGCTTGGCTCTGACGTCCAGCTTCATGCGCGCGCCCGGTTCGGGGTTTCCTTCCGCCCGGTTCTTACCATGAACGGTGCCTTGGGTGGCTGCCCGGACCGGACAAATTGAACCTTCACGGAAGGTCGTATATACACGCCGACCATGAGGTTGCTGCCCAACGACCGGTCGTTCTTTGCCCAGTTTGAACAGCAGGGGAAAAAGACAGTCGAGGGCTGCAAGGCGTTTCTGGAGATGGTCGAATCTCCCGGAGATCTGGAATCGCAGGCGGCGCGGATCAGCCAGATCGAGAACGAGTGCGATGAGATCACCCACGCCGTCGTCGAGGGACTGCACCGGACGTTCATCACGCCCATCGATCGGAACGACATCTACACGCTGATCAGCAAGATGGACGACATCATGGACCTGGTCGAGGCGGCGGCGGATCGCATGTCGCTGTACGAGATCCACACCATCAACCGCGAACTGGGCGATCTGGCCCGCTGCCTGGTGACCAGCGCCGAGCACGTCCTGGGCGCCGTCTCGGGGATTCGCGACCTCAAACACCCCAGCGGCATTCTTGAGCACTGCATCGAGATCAACCGACTGGAGAACGTCGCCGACAAGATCCTGCGCAGCGCCCTGGCCCGTCTGTTCCGCGAGGAGCGTGACCCCATCGCCGTCATCAAATGGAAAGAGCTGTACGAGACCCTGGAGTCGGCGACCGATCGCTGTGAAGACGTCGCCAATATCATTGAGGGCGTCGTCCTCGAGAACACCTAGGACGAAACCGCTGTGGCCATCGTCCTTGTCATCGTCGTCGTTGCGCTGGTCTTTGACTATATCAACGGCTTTCACGACGCCGCGAATTCCATCGCGACCATCGTCTCGACGCGGGTGCTGACGCCGCGCTGGGCGGTGGTCTGGGCGGCGTTTTTCAACTTCATCGCCTTCGTCATCTTCCCGCTGCACGTCGCCCACACGGTGGGCAAGGGCATCATCGACCCCCGGGTTGTCGACGATGCCGTGCTGATCGCGGCGCTGATGGGCGCCATCGTCTGGAACCTCATCACCTGGTGGTACGGGTTGCCGTCCAGCTCATCGCATGCGCTGGTGGGCGGATTGATCGGGGCCGGTGTGGCCAAGAGCGGGTTGTCGGTGATCAAGGTGGAAGGCGTCACCAAGATCGCCGTGTTCATCGTTGTCTCGCCGGTGCTGGGGCTGATCCTGGGCGGTGCCATGATGGTGCTGATCGCCTGGCTGTTTCGGCGCGTGACGCCGGGGAAGATCGACCGCTGGTTTCGCAGGTTGCAGTTTCTGTCCGCGGCCCTGTTCAGCCTGGGTCACGGCGGCAACGACGCGCAGAAGACCATGGGCATCATCATGGCCCTGCTGATTTCCAAGGGGTTCATCGGCGCCAACGCCGAAGTCCCGCTGTGGGTGGTCCTGACCTGCCACCTGGCCATGGGGCTGGGCACGCTGTCTGGTGGATGGCGCATCGTCCGCACCATGGGAATGCGTTTGACGAAATTGAAGCCGTTCGGCGGCTTCTGCGCCGAGACCGGCGCGGCCACGACCCTGTTTCTGGCCAGCGCCCTGGGCATCCCGGTCTCGACCACGCACACCATCACGGGCGGAATCGTCGGCGTCGGGCTGGTGAACAAGCCGGCCGGCGTGCGCTGGGCGGTGGCGTTGCGGATCGTGTGGGCCTGGATCTTCACCATCCAGTCCGCCGCCATCATCGCCGCCGCCACGTACGCCGTTCTTCGCGCCGTCCATCTGTGAGAAGGCGGGAGCGTGTGGGGGTTTTTGGCTTTCCCACCCTGTGATAGGTTTTCGCCATGCTCGACCACGTCAGCTTGCGCGTTCAGGATCTCGACCGGGCCCTGGCCTTCTACAAGCCGGCCCTGGCCGCCATCGGGTACGAGGTGCTCATGGAGTTCCCGGGTACCGTCGGCATGGGGACCGGCGGCAAACCCGACCTCTGGATCAGCCAGACCGACCAGCCCGTCAGCCCCATCCACATCGCCCTGAGCAGCACGCGGCCCTCGGTGGATGCGTTCCACGCAGCGGCAACCGCGGCCGGCGGCAGCGACAACGGCTCCCCCGGCTTGCGCGCCGACTACCATCCCCACTATTACGCCGCCTTCGTCCGGGACCCCGACGGCAACAACATCGAGATCGTCTGCCACGAGGATCCGGCCGCGGTGAAGGCGAAGGTGAAGGCAAAGCCGGTCGTCAAAGCGAAAGCAAAGGCGAAGGCCGCGCCGAAGAAGGCGACGTCGAAGAAGGCGGCCGCCGCAAAACCGCGCAAGCCAGCCAAAACGGCCAAGAAGAAGAGCGCCAAGAGCGCCAAGAAGCGCAGGTAGAGTCCCCGCACCCCGCCCCTGCCGTGAAAAGAGGACGGCAAGTCGCTGATTCTCCACGCATCGAAATGGGGCGAGATCGCGTCTGCGCCTCGCCCGCGCCAGCGGGAGAGGCCGCCTGCCGAAGGCAGCGGGTGAGGGCCATCGGTCGCACCCGCCGCAGGTCCGGACCCTCACCCGCCACCTGCGGTGGCGACCTCTCCCGCGTTCGCGGGCGAGGTGTTCCGAATTGATTGCGCCGCCTCCCTGATTTTTCATCGCGGTGCGACAGCGCCCCGCTAGGGAGAAGGAATCGGCGTCGGAGCGAGCGTAGCGAGCGAGTTTGCCGCCGGGAGCGCGGGCTCTGCCCGCGCGGCTCACCTTGCGAGAAGCCCCGGGGAGAGCCCGCGAGAGGGGCCAGCAGGCCCCTTTCGCGAGCGAGCGAAGCGAGCGCCCGAGCGCCCGACCTACTGGCGCGGGGGATATTTCTTCAGCTTCAATTGCAGGGTTCGACGCGTGATTCCCAGCCGCCGTGAGGCCTCCGAGACGTTGCCGCCACAGTCACTGAGGATGCGACTGATATGTTCCCACTCGGCACGGGCCAGGCTGGGCGGCCGTTCTGTCCCTGTTGCCCCGCCGGGGACCGGGCGCATTTCGCCTTCCAGGGCCGCGATGATCGCGTCGGCGTCGACCGGCTTGCTCAGGTAATCGTGGGCTCCGCGGCGCAGGGCCTCGACGGTGGAGGGGATGCTGCCGTACCCGGTCAGCATCACCACGCGCGTGGCGCTGTTGGCCGCTTTCAGATCGCTCACAACGTCCAGGCCGGATGGACCGGGCATCTTCAGATCGACGACGGCGAAATCAAAACGATGAACCCTGGCCGCGCTCAACGCCGCGCCATGTTCGGCGGCGGTCACCACGTGGTACCCGCGATCGCGCAGGGCCCGGGCCAGCCGCTCGCGAAAGATCTCGTCGTCGTCGACCAGCAGGACGGCGGGCGCTGAACCGGTCATGCCTTCTCCGCCACTATGGGAATGGCGATCGTCGCCGTGGTTCCCCGCCCGATCTCCGAGCGCAGGTGCAGGTCGCCGCCCAGTCGTTCGACGATGGTGCGGGCCAGGAAGACGCCCAGCCCCATCCCCTGCCCCGGCGGCTTCGTGGTGAAGAACGGCTCGCCGATCCGTCGCAAGACCTCGGGGGCGATGCCTGGTCCGCGATCGACGACCACGAATTGAATCTCGTCCTCGACCCGCTGCACGGTCACCTCCGGCACCTGCCCGGGCGGCGAGGCGTCCTGGGCGTTCTTCAGCACGCCGCGAATCGCTTCGCTGAGGGCGCGTTCGGGCACCCGCAGCGTCAGCCCCGACAGCCGCGGATCGACCTCGGCGCGGATGCGCTCGGCGTCGGTCAAGCCTTGCAGCGAACGCGCCATCAGGTGACCGACCGCGGAGGCGACAAAGCTCTCCCCCATCGCCTCGCCTGCGTCCGCGCTCATGCGGGTCAAGATGTCGCGACAGCGATCGACCTGGCTGCGCATGAGACGAACGTCGTCAACCATGGCGCCCGACGCGCCCGACTGCGCCGCCGTTCGTTCCAGCTCCTTGGCGACCAGGGCAATCGTCGCCAGCGGTGTCGACAGCTCGTGGGCCGCGCCCGCCGCCATGGTGGCCAGCGCTGCCAGCTTTTCTTGCCGCGCCGCCAGGCTGCGCGACTCTGCCAGCTCTGCGTCGCGTTCGGACAACGCCCGGCGTGTGCGGCGAAGAAAGTAGACGATGAAGGCCGCGCTCACGCCGAAGGCCACCCACATTCCTCGCAGGTGCAGCGCCATGTGAGCGGCGTGAGAGTCCCCCAGCTCCAGCGGCTGATGCCAGGCGAAGAGCACCGCCGAACAGGCCATCGACAGAAAGACCAGCGCCCAGGTCCAGGCCGAGCTGAGAATCACCGAGCCGAGAGCGATCGGAACAAGATAAAGAAAGCTGAACGGGTTCATCGGCCCGCCGGTGAAAAACAACAGGCCGCTGAACACCAGCACGTCCAGCACCATGGTGGCGCCCAGCCACCAGTCCCGCACGGCGGTGGGCGATCGACGCATCGTCCACATCCACGCCGCGTTGCTGGCGGCCTCCACGCCCACCAGCGCCAGCAGCGCCGGCACGGGGATGGAAAGACCCAGCGCCAGCTTGACCAGGGCGATGGTGATCAGCTGCCCGGCCACGGCGCCCCAGCGCAATCGAACCAGCCAGGGCAGGTTGATCTCGTGGGCCGGGGCGACGCCGCTCATGCTCTCGCCACTAGCGGTCGGGCCCGAAGGGCCCGATGGTGGGGAGGGCGGGCAGTCCGTCCGCGTATGGAGACTGTCCGTGAAACACGGTGACAGTCTCCTAGCAGACAGAGTGCGCTCGGCGGGTGTGAATTTTTTTCGCATGGGGACGGCGCGGCGTGGCGGAGGCGGGTGCGAACTTATTATCCATTCCGCTGCGGAGCCACCGGGCTAGATTGTCCTTCGTGCCGTCGCCCCCAGCCCCCCAGAGTGCCCCACCCCGCCGGATCGTCGCGATTTCGATCTTGCTGGCCCTGGCTGTGGTGGGGGCGTGCGGTGGGGGGGGACCCCCGGCCACACCCCCAGTGTTCCCGGCGCAGGCTTGGCAGACTCTGAACAGTGCCAGCGGCCAGTATCATCTGGAGATCCGCACCTCGCCCCAGCCGGCCATCAAAGGCAACAATTGGGCGGAATATCGAATTACATATGAGTCAGGCGCGCCGGCCACCGGACTGTCTATGACGGTGAGGCCCTGGATGCCGGCCCACGCTCATGGGACATCCGTACAACCGACCGTTGCTGAAAGTGACGAGGGCGTCTACACAATTCAAAATCTGCTCTTTTTCATGGCCGGACATTGGGAATTGCGGACCACCTTCGGCTCATCCAGTGAAGATGTCTTTGTTCCCGTATTCGACATCAATTGAGGCGGCACCAGCCCGGCGGTTCCCAGGCACGGCACGGTCGCTCTGGATGTCCAACAATTCCGAGGACCATGGTTGGTCGGCTCTGACGGATGGACTGCGCAAATGGTTCCCCGAACCAGCGGCGCCTTTCAACAGTCGTTCGCGCCAAGCTGACCGGCGTCAGCCGCGATCACGTATTTCGCAGTCGCTGATCACGGCAGGGCTGAGCCTGCTCGTGCGGGCGGCGAGCAGTGGCATTGCCGGGCACGCTGTCTTTCGACATTTTGCTATCTGGCTGGCGCCGCAACCAGCTGAAGGGGCCGGCATAAATGTGTCGATCGCCGTCTGTGGATCTCGCCGTCACTTTCGCAAAAAATGGTGTGCTCCAATGCCTGACACGTCAGGTCAGCAATTGAATTCAATTGTGACTTTTTGAAAATACGCCCCTCGCCATTCCGGCAGTGTTCGGGTAAGTTCTGCCCCCATGTCAGTCGAAATCAACGCTCTGGTACAAGACTTCACTTCGCAAATTGTTGCCCTCATTCAGGCGGAGGCCACGGAACGCGCCCGCGCGGCGATTCTGGGTGCCTTCTCTGGGTCAGGCGTCGCACCGATCAAACGCGGTCCGGGCCGTCCGCCGGGCAGTGGTCGTCGCGGTCGCCCGCCTGGCTCTGGCCTTCGCGCCTTCGGCGCGGGCCGCCCGCACGCCGTCTCTGACGGCCGCCGGCTGCACGGCCAATACATTGGGCGGCTCCGTTCCCTCAAGGGGCGTGATCGCGCCCGGGTGCAGGCCGTTCGAAACAAGAAAGGCGCCGCCGAGGCGATCAAACTCGCCGACAAGCTGCTCCGTTCGTAATTCCTCAACCACATCCACGAAGGTCAAAACAGGCATTGCTCCCTCGCGGCGCGATGCCTGTTTTCATTGTCTAACTTCGCGCCTGACGCGAAGGATGATTCGGTGGATTTGCCGGCGGGACACTGGCAGAGTCCGGCCGTGAAAACTGATGCGGTTCGATTGCTGGTGCCGGTGTTGGCGCTTTCGATGTCGTCGTGCGCAGAACTGGCGAATCTAAAGCTTCCGATCGCCCCGCCGCCGCTGAATCCGCCCTCGATCCAGTTTCTGGGCGCCACCCTGGTGCAGACGCCGTCGCAGCGGCTGCTGGCCGCTTATTACTGTCCCGAGGTCGTCCCCGACCCGTTCGGTCTGCGCGGCGGCGCGGCTGCGCTTTGCCAGGGGTTCTTTGGCAGTCGGCCCAGCCCCGCACAGATGGCCATCGGATTTGATCTGCGATTCAAAGTCAGCAATCCGAATCAGATCCCGCTTCCGCTGTCGACGATCCTGTCAGCGGTGACGGTCTTTCCAGCGGCGCAGAATCAAAAGCTTGGCTCTGTCTGTTTCCAGCTGTGTCCCGACGCGCGAGCGGCCTGTTCCACCCAGCCTCCCCCGGGCGCCTGCCAGGCTTCGTCCCGCGACATCCGATCGCTGTCGGATTTTGAAAATGCCGCCGCCGGGATGCTGGTGGCGGCGGGACTGTCCATGGCCGCCGGCCAGCCGCCCACGTTTGTGGCGCCGCAGGTCGCTGCCGCGGCGGAACTGGAGGTCACGGTGCGTTTTTCATTCGGCCCCGAGCAGATGCTGGCGACGCTGCGCCAGCTGGCCCTCCAGTCGGCCAACGAGCTGAAGGCGGGGCGACAGCTGGATTTTCGCATTCCCTTTCGCCTGGAAGGGACAGTGTGGTTCGACGCCGGCTCTCTGGGGCGCCTGGCGGTTGGGTACGGCCCCACCGAAGGAACGTGGCAGCTGCCCGCCTCGGGGCTGATTCCGCACTAGCCACAATGCCGTTCAAGCGCGGCATTCGCTTCGCCGCTGTCTGTCCTCCGCTCCGGAAAAGATCGGACCGCAGGTGCCGGCCGCGCTGGTTTACCTATTGTCCTCCGCCACCCGGGCTGCGCGGCCTGCGCCGAGGACCGAAACTGACGGCGCCGAATGGGACAACCACCAC